>JAEYNO010000312.1 GCA_023412515.1 Actinomycetes bacterium | reverse complement strand
CGTCACGAGCGTGCTGCCGCTCGACCTCGCGTCGCTCGACTCGGTGCGCCGCGCGGCCGACGCGCTCGCGGACCTCGACCGCGTCGACGCGCTCGTGCTCAACGCGGCCGTCATGGTGCTGCGCACGGCGGGCGCGGCCACGGCCGACGGCTTCGACCCCGTCATGGGCACGGGGCACCTCGGCAACGCGGCCCTCGTCGCGCACGCGCTGCCCGTGCTGGCCCGCACGCCCGGCGCGCGCGTGGTCGGCACGACCAGCGGGCTCGTGCGGCGGTTCCACCCCGCGATCGGCGACCTCGCGACGGCGTCCCGCCCGCTGCCGTCGGCGCGGCCGCTGACCGTCGGCCGCCGGTACGTGCTGTCCAAGGCCGTGCACGAGGCGTTCTTCGCCGAGCTCGACCGGCACCTGCGTGCCACGGGCTCGTCGACGCTGGCCCTGCTCAGCCACCCCGGCGTCGCGATCGGCTCGCGCAGCCCCCTGCGGCCCGGCGTCCTCGACCCCCGCCGCGCCGACCGCGGCGTCGAGCCGCTGTGGGGCCTGGTCGGCGCGGGCAAGGACGCGGGCGCGTGGTCGGCCGTGCGCGCCGCCGCCGACCCGCACGTCGAGAGCGGTCAGTACTGGGGGCCCGCGGGGCGGATCACCGGCCTGCCCGTGCTGGGCGCCGGCGACCCGCGCTACCGCGACCCCGCGCTCGGGCGGCGCGTGCGCGAGGAGACCGAGGAGCTGGTCGGCGCGCGGCTGCCGTGACCGGCGGCGGGCGGTCCACAGCGCGGCCACGTAGGTTGTGCGCACGCTGCCGAGAGGAGTCCCGCCATGCTGTGCCCCGTCGACCAGGCGACGCTCGTCATGACCGACCGCCAGGGTGTCGAGATCGACTACTGCCCGGTGTGCCGCGGCATCTGGCTGGACCGCGGCGAGCTCGACAAGATCCTCGACCGCGCCGCGCCGGCCGCGCCGGGCGTCGACCCGCGCGCCGTCCCGGGTGCCGCGGCGCCCGCACCCGCGTACGGGACCCCCGAGCCGCGCGGGTACGACGACCGACGCGGGTACGACGACCGCCGCGGCTACGACGAGCGCGGCGGTGATCCGCGCGGCGGGTACGACGACCGCCGCGGGTACGACGGCCGCAAGCGCAAGAAGGGCGAGTCGTGGCTCGAGGACCTGTTCGACTTCTGACCCCGCCGTCGCACCTCCACCGCTAGGGTCACGGCGACCCCGGTGACAGGAGAGACGTGAGGCTGTTCCGACGCGACCGCACCCCGCCGCCCGAGGCGCTCGGTGCAGGCACCGCCCTGACCGTCGACGTGGTCGAGGGGCAGCTCACCTCGGTGCTGGTCTGGACGCGTGAGCTGCGCCGCGTGCTCGACGACGCGCAGCCCGCGCTCACGGTGCTGCACGCCGCGGGCTTCGAGGGGACCGTGCAGCTGCGCGCCGGCGACGAGCGCGGCGCCGTGCTCGGCGACGTGCGGCAGCGCACCGGGCGCACGTTCGGGATCGAGGTCGAGCCCGGTGGCGACTTCGTCCTCGTCCTGCGGCAGGGGGCGCAGCAGCTCCGGACCGGCCCGATCGGCACCGAGCTCGAGCCGCTGTTCGTCCTCGGGCTCGAGGACCCGCTCTCCATCGCGCTCGCCGAGGTCGTGTTCGCCGTCGCCGCGGCCGTCGCGGAGGACGCGGACGACCCCGTCGCGCTGCCGGAGCCGCTGACCGTCACGCGCGCCAACCTGCAGCTCCTCGCGGAGACCGACGACCTGCCCGAGCGCTGGTGCGCGTGCGTCTTCGTGACGCGCGCGCACGACGTGCCGGCGGACGCGGACGACGAGCTGCGGACCGCGCTGTGGATCGAGCACACCGAGGGCGTCAAGGTGCACCTCGACGGGTCGGTCGCCGACGACCCGAGCGAGCGCGACGACCCCGGTGCGGACTCGCACGCGTCGCTCGCGACGCTCGAGGAGTGGGCGGGCACCGACGTCGACCTCGGCCCGTACGCGCGCTGGCTCGCCGAGCGCACGCAGGAGTGGCTGGGCACGACGGTGCCGGGGCTGCCGCCGACGGGTCGCTGACCGGACCGGACGGCCGACCGGGCGGGACCCGCCAGGCCCGTCGTGGGGCGGGACTGCGCCCCGGGCGGCGCCCGTGCCGGCTCGCTCCTACAGTCGCCGCATGGCAGGCGCGGTGCGCATCGGCATCTCCGGCTGGCGGTACGCGCCGTGGCGGGGCGTGTTCTACCCGCCGGGCCTGCCGCAGCGCAGCGAGCTCGCGTACGCGGCCGCGCACCTGGGGTCCGTCGAGATCAACGGGTCGTTCTACTCGTTGCAGCGCCCGGACTCGTACCGCGCGTGGCGGGCCGACACCCCCGAGGGGTTCGTGTTCTCGGTCAAGGGCCCGCGCTTCGTCACGCACATGAAGAAGCTCGCGGGCGTCGAGACGCCGCTCGCGAACTTCTTCGCGTCGGGCGTGCTGGCGCTGGGGGACCGGCTCGGGCCGCTGCTGTGGCAGCTGCCGCCGAACCTCGGCTTCGACCCCGACCGGCTGGCCCGGTTCTTCGACCTGCTGCCGCGCAGCACCGCGGCGGCGGCGCGCCTCGCGGAGCGGCACGACGACAAGGTCCCCGAGGGGCGCGCGTTGACGACGACGGACGCGGACCGGCCGCTGCGGCACGTGCTGGAGGTCCGGCACGACTCGTTCGTCACGCCCGCGTTCCCGCAGCTGCTGCGCGCGCACGACGTCGGCCTGGTCGTCGCCGACACCGCGGGGCGCTGGCCGCACCTCGAGGACGTCACGAGCGACGTCGTCTACGTGCGTCTGCACGGGCACGGCGAGCTGTACGTGTCGGGGTACGACGACGCGCAGCTCGACGCGTGGGCCGCGAAGGTCGCGGCGTGGGCCACGGGGGCGCGGCCGCCGGACGGCCCGCGTCTCACGCCCCCGGCGCCCGACCGGCCGCGTGACGTGCACGTCTACTTCGACAACGACGTGAAGGTGCGCGCCCCGTTCGACGCGGCGGCGCTCGCGGCCCGGCTCGCCGAGCGCGGTCTCGGGGTCGCCGCGGGTCGCTGAGGGGCGTTCCGCCGGACGGGTGGAGTCGTGGTCACAGCGCGAGCCCGTCGGTTATGACCGCTTAGTCTTCTCTCCGGCAGGGCCGCGGGGCACGGCCACCAGGGCACCGACACCACGAGCACGGGACGGCACATGATCCTCTTCGGCTGGGGACGACGCGGCAAGACGGCCGAGCTCGACCCGGGGCGCGTCCTGGTGCGCGCGTGGTCGTACTTCCACATCTTCTGGCTGTTCCGCATCTCGTGGCCCAAGGGCTACACGCTCGCCACCGCGACGCCCGACGGCTGGGCGCAGCGCGCGATCTCCGACGAGGAGGGCCGCGCGCTCGACCCGAACGGTGCGACGGACGTCAACGTGTGGTGGCGCTTCGGGCTGCTGCTGCCGCTGATCGGCATCGTCTGCTCGGTCGTCATCGCGTCGCTGTTCCCGTCCGCGTGACGTCGCGGGCCTGACCCGCACGCCCGGCGCGGCCCCGCGCAACCTGCGCGTCATCCGGCACCCGTACCGTGACCGGCATGGACGTGGCGGTGCTCGGGGCGACGGGCGACGTGGGCCGGCAGATCTGCACGCAGCTCGTGGAGCGGCAGGTGCTGCCGCCGACGTCGCGGTTGCAGCTCGTCGGCCGGCCCGGCGGGGCGTCGGGGCGCGCGGTGCACGGCCTGCGCACGGACCTCGTCGACGCGTACGACGAGCACGCGCCGCTGCTGGACGTCGCGCTCGACCCGGACGACGTGGTCGCGGACGTGGTCGTCGTGGCGGCCGGGCGCACGCCCCCGCCGACGAGCGACGGCGTTCCCGCGTCGCGCGCCGAGCTCGCGGCCGACAACGCCGCGGTGTTCCGCGCGTACGCCGACGCGCTGGCCGCGCACGGGTCGGGCAGCGAGGTCGTCGTCGTGGTGTCGAACCCGGTCGAGCTGGGGGTCGCGATCCTCGCCGAACGGCTGGGGCGGCACCGCGTGATCGGCATGGGCGCGTGGCTCGACACGCTGCGGTTCCGCCGCGAGCTCGCGGTGTCCCTGGGGGTGCGTCGGCACCGCGTGGGCGGGTTCGTCGGCGGGCAGCACGGCGAGGACGCGGTGCCGCTGTGGTCGACCGTGCGCATCAGCGGCCTCGACGTCGACGAGCGCGAGCGGGCCGTGGCGCGCCTGCGGGGCGGGCGCACGCTCGCGACGTTCCCGGCGGAGGTCGCGGACGCGAAGGCGCAGCTCACGGCGGTGGCCTCGCGCGACATCGCGGCGGCGTTCGCGCTCATCGACACGTGGCCGCCCGACCTGCGGGTCGTGGCGCGGCCGTGGATGACGCACCAGTCCGGCGCCAAGACGGCCACGGGCACGGCGTCGGCGACGATCGACCTGGTCGAGACGATCCTCGACGGCCGCGAGATCGTCGTGGCCGGTCAGGTCGCGCTCGCGGGCGAGGCACGGGTGGGTGGGGCTCCGGTCGACGGCGTGCTGGGCGTGCCGGTCGTCGTCGGGCCCGAGGGCTGGACGCGCGTGCTGCTGGACCCGCTGCCGCCCGACGAGGACGCGCGCCTCGCGCAGGCGGCCGCGGCGATCGCGGCGGGCACCGCGCCGTGGACGAGCGGCACCGCGACGCAGACGACCCCGGCGACGACGGACGGAGCGGCCCGGTGACCGACGACGACACGCGCTGGGTCGGGTACGTGCGCGCCGACCACCGCACCGGCAGCATCGCCGCGCTCGCGGGCGTGTTCGCGACGCGCGGCGTCAACGTCGACTCGATGGCGACGGGCGACGTGCACGACGACGCGGGCCTGGTCGTCGTGACGTTCCGCGCGGGCGATCGGCGGGCGCGCCTGCTCGCGCGCACGGTCGAGCGCCTGCCGCAGGTGCGCTCGGTGCTGTTGCGCCTCGCGGACGACGAGCGCGTGCGCGCCGCCGCGGTGGTCCGGCTGCCGCCTGGCGTCGCGTTCCGGCCGCCGCCCGAGGCGTCGGTGCGCTGGTCGGGCGACACCGCGACCGGGGACCCGCTGCTGGTCGAGGGGCCGCTCGCGGACGTCGAGCTCACGGTCGAGGCGGCGCGCGCGGCCGGTGCGCACGCCGACGCGGCGGTCATCCAGCCGCCGTACGCGTGAGGGTCGGCACCCCACCTCCCACCACCTTGTCGGACAAGTGACCACTTCGTGTTGTCCTGCCCGCTGCTGCCTGCCTAGCGTGGCGCTCGTCGCACTCCGGGTGCGGCGCGAGTCCTCGACGAAGAGGTGAGCAGCTTGTCCGACATGTTGGCGGGGCAGGACGAGGTCGACGTCCGGATGGTCGAGCGGATCGTCGAGCTCGGCCTGCGGGTCGGCGAGGTGCTCCCCACGGAGTCGGAGATGGCGGCGGCCATGCACGCGGGCCGTCCGCAGGTCCGCGAGGCGCTGCGCGTCCTCGAGGCGTTCGGTGCGGTCCGGTCGCGGCAGGGCGCGCGGCGCGTGTGGCTCGGGTTCCACCCGGACCGGTTCGGCCTGTACCTCGCCGCGGTGCTGGGCGTGTCGGACCGGTCGGTCGAGGAGCTGTTCGAGATCCGGCACGCGTTCGAGATCAGCCACGTCGCCGAGGTGACGGCCCGCATGACGCTCGCCCAGCAGGACGACCTGCGGGCGACCGTCGCGGCGATGACGACCGGGGCACGGCGCGGGCAGCCCGTGCACCGGGAGGACGAGGCGTTCCACCGGGCGCTGTTCTCGTCGGTCGAGAACCGCGTGTTCGAGGGCGTCTCGGCCGCGTTCTGGCGCCTGCACGGACGTCTTGAGGGGGGCGCGCGGCAGCAGGAGGACCTGCTGTCCGTCGCGGCGATGCACGCGCGGATCCTCGAGGCCGTGGTCGCACGTGACGTGCGGCTCGCGACCCACGAGCTCGACGCGCACTTCTGGGGGGTCCGGCGCCGGCTCGACGACCGAGCGGCGACCGTCCCCGCCCTCACCTGACGGGTCGGGCACCACCGACCCGCACCACCTGTCCGGGCCGCCCGGGCGCACCGTCGCGCCCCGGCACGCCCGGTGCACCCGACACCACCACTCGTAGGTCATGCACGGCTCAAGGAGGAGCAATGAAGGCACGCAGCAAGGTCGCCGCCGTCGCGCTGTCGATGGCCGCGGTCACCGCGCTCGCGGCGTGCGGGGGCGGCGACGACGCCGCCGAGGGGCCCACCACCGTCGAGTACTGGCTCTGGCAGGACGACGCCACCGACACCACGTGGGACGACCTCGCGAAGGACTTCAACGCGACGCACGACGACGTGCAGGTCAACCTCACGACGATCCCGCTCGAGCAGTACCAGGACCGGCTGCTCACGGCCGCGTCCTCGGGGACCGCGGCGTGCGCGGCGCGCAGCAAGGACTGGTGGCTCGGGCAGTTCGCGCCGCAGGGGATCCTCGCGGACCTCACCGACCAGGTCGAGGCGTGGGACGGCAAGGACGACGTCATCGACTCGCTGTGGGACACGGGCCGCCTGCCGGGCAGCGACGCGGTCTACATGCTGCCGCACCAGTACGTGACGCTGTGGCTCTACTACAACAAGGACCGCTTCGCGGAGGCGGGCCTCGAGCCGCCGACGACGCAGCAGGAGTTCCTCGACGCGGCCGCGGCGCTCACCGACGCGGCGGCCGGCAAGTACGCGTTCGACGTGCGCGGCGGCGCGGGCGGCCAGGACCAGTGGATGGCCTGGATGTTCGCGGGCGGCGCCGACGTCGTCGACTCCTCGGGCGACGTCGTGCTCGACAGCCCCGAGGCCGTGGCCGCGAACGAGCGGTACCTGTCGGTCGTCACCGAGCTGGACGCCGCGCCCCCGGGCTCGGTGACCGCGGCGTTCGCGCCCGTGCAGACCAACTTCGCGGCCGGCACGACCGCGATGATGATCCACCACCCCGGTTCGCTCAACGCGATGCGCGAGGCGCTGGGCGACGCGCTCGGCGTCGTCCCGATCCCCGTCGGCGACGGCGCCGGGCCCTCGACGCTCACGTCGATGAGCGGCAACGTCGTTCTCGAGTCCTGCAAGGACAAGGACGCGGCGTTCGAGTGGATCTCGTGGCTCGCGACCGAGGAGCCGATGCGCACGGTCTCGACGTCGATCCAGGGGCAGCTGCCCGTGCTGGAGTCCGTCGCCGCGTCCGAGCCGTTCTCGACCGACCCGGACCTGCAGCTCGCGGTCGAGGCCGCGCGCACGGCCAAGAGCTGGCCCGCCCTGCCGGGCGTCGCGCAGCTCGCCGCCAAGGAGTTCCAGACGCAGGTGCAGATCGCGCTGCAGGGTCAGCAGTCCAGCGAGGAGATGCTCGCGAAGCTCGTCACGACGCTCGAGCAGGACTGACCATGACCACCGTCACCACCCGAGCGGCCGGTCCCACCGGCACCACCGGCACCGGCCGCTCGGCCACCACCCCCGCGCCGCGGCGTCGCCCGGGGCGCGGGCTGGAGGCCTACGTCTACCTCGCGCCGGCGCTCGTGCTGGTCGGCACGTTCGCCGGGTACCCGCTCGTGCGGTCGGTGTGGTTCGCGTTCAACGACGTCAACCCGTTCGTCGGCGTGCAGGGGTTCGTCGGCCTGCAGAACTTCGTGGACGTCGTCACCGCACCCGACTTCGGGCTGCTGGCCCGCAACACGCTCGTCTGGACCCTCGGCGCGGTGCTGCTGCAGCTCGTGCTGGGCCTGGTCGGCGCGCACCTGCTGAACGCGAAGTTCCCGCTGCGCGGGGTGTACCGCGGGCTCGCGATGATCCCGTGGGCGACGCCCAGCGTGCTGGTCGCGCTCATGTGGATCTGGATCCTCGACCCCAACCACGGCGTGCTCAACGCGGCGCTGCGCGGGCTCGGGGTGATCGACCGGCCCATCGCGTTCCTCTCGGAGTCGTCGACAGCGCTGCCGACGCTCGTCGCGGTCGACGTGTGGCAGGGCGTGCCGCTGTTCGCCGTCATGATCCTGGCAGCGCTGCAGGGCGTCGCGCCCGAGCTGCGCGAGGCCGCGGGCATGGACGGCTGCGGCCCGGTGGGCGTGTTCCGGCACGTCGTGCTGCCGGCGATCCTGCCGACGATCCTCATCACGACCCTGCTGCGGCTCATCTGGACCGCCAACTACGTGGATCTCGTCCTCATCATGACCGGCGGCGGGCCGGGCCTGGCCTCGACGACCCTGTCGCTGCAGTCGTACGTCACGGCCTACAAGGCCATGGACTTCGGCACCGGTGCCGCGTACGCGGTGCTGCAGGCGGCCGTGCTGTCCGTGCTGGTCGTGGTCTACATCCGCCTCACCTCGAGGAAGGGGGCCGGCCGATGAGCGCCGTCTCCGCGCGGCTGGGCGGCCTGGCGGCCGCGCGCCGCACCGGCCTGTACGTGCTGCTGACCGTCTGGATCCTCACGATCCTCGGGCCCTACGTGATCATGTTCCTCACGTCGCTGACGCCGTCGTCGCAGCTCGCGTCCGCGGGTGCGTCGCTGTGGCCCTCCGAGATCAGCACCGCGGCGTACTCCGAGCTGCTGGGCTCGACGCCGTTCCTCACGTACCTGCGCAACAGCCTCGTGGTCGCGGCCGTCGCCGTGCCGCTCGCGCTGGTGTGCGCGAGCGGCGCCGCGATCGCGCTGTCCCGCTTCGAGTTCGTGGGGCGCCAGGTGTTCATGGTGGCGGTGCTGGTGGCGCAGCTGCTGCCCGCGGTGCTGCTCGTCATCTCGCTGCAGGGCCAGCTGCGGGTGTTCAACCTGCTCGACAACGTGCTGGGCCTCGCGCTCGTGCACGCCGCGTTCGCGACGCCGTTCGCCACGTGGCTGCTCAAGGGGTTCCTCGACTCGATCCCGCGCGAGCTCGAGGAGTCCGGCCGCATCGACGGCGCGAGCTCGTGGCAGGTGGTCCGCATGATCATCGTCCCGCTGCTCGCCCCCGGCATGGTCGCCGCCGGCACGTACATCTTCATCCTGTCGTGGAACGAGTTCCTGTACGCGCTGACCTTCATGCAGTCGACGTCGACGCGGACGCTGCCGATCGGCCTGCACCTGTTCATCGGCGAGTACCAGATCCGCTGGGACCTGCTCACCGCCGGCGGCGTGCTCGCCGTGCTCCCGGTCGTCGCCGGGTTCCTCGTCGTCCAGAAGCGCCTCGTCGCGGGCCTCGCCGCGGGCGCCGTCAAGGGGTGATCGCGCAGCGCAGACCCACCCCGCCGGCACCCGCACGCACCACCCCCGGAAGGACCCCGTCGTGAAGATCGAGAGCATCGAGTACCAGCTGTCCCGCCTGCCCCTGCCGAAGGGCACGTGGGGCGACCAGATCCACGTCGTCACCCACATCGAGATCATCACCGCGCACCTGACGACCGACACGGGCGTCGTGGGCGTGGGCCTGTCCCACACGTCCGGCGTCGGCGGGCGCGCCATGATGGCGATGCTCGAGGAGCTGACGCCGACCCTGCTCGGCCAGGAGGTCGCGGCCGTCCCGCTGTGGCACCGCTCGTGGCAGTACCTGCGCGACAACGGCCCCGGCGGCACGACGACGCTCGCGCTCGCGGCCGTCGACATCGCCGTGTGGGACGCGCTGGCCAAGGAGCGCGGCGTGCCGCTCGCGGACCTGCTGGGCCGCGTGCGCGACCGCGTGCCGCTGTACGGGTCGGGCATCAACCTCAACCTCTCCGCCGAGGAGGTCGTCGAGCAGGTCAAGGGCTGGAAGGCGGACGGCTACTTCGCCGCGAAGGTCAAGGTCGGCAAGCCCGACCTCGAGGAGGACGTCGAGCGGCTCACCAAGATCCGCGAGGCCGTCGGCATGTACCCGCTCATGGTCGACGCGAACCAGGGCTGGACCCTCGGGCAGGCCGTGCAGGCCATGTCGCGGTTCGAGCACCTGGGCCTGTACTGGGTCGAGGAGCCGCTGCGCGTCGACGACGTCGTGGCGCACCAGCGGCTGCGGGCGCGCTCGACCACGCCGATCGGGCTGGGCGAGAACGTGTACACGCTGCAGCAGTTCAACCAGTACCTCGCGAACGACGCGTGCGACTTCGTGCAGGCCGACCTGGGGCGCGTCGGCGGCATCACGCCGTACCTCGACATCGCGGCGCTCGCCCGCGCGTACTGCGCGCCCATGGCCCCGCACTTCGTCGTCGAGCTGTCCGCGCACGTGCTGTGCTCGGTGCCGAACGCGCTGTGCGGCGAGATGACCGACGGCGGCACGCTCACCGAGCTCGGCGCGATCCTGCCGCAGCCGCCCCAGCGCGGGTTCTTCGTGCCGCGCGACGTGCCCGGCCACGGCCTCGAGCTCGACACCGAGCACCTCGCGGCGCACCGGGTGGAGGTGTGACCGTGACCGACCACCTCTTCGGCCTCGAGGGCCGCACGATCGTCGTCACCGGGGCGCTGGGTCAGCTCGGCTCGGCCCTCACCCGCGAGCTGCTGGCGCGCGGCGCGCGCGTCGCGGCGGTCTCGCGCGAGGCCGCACCCGGCCCGGGGCACGCGCTCGCGGACCTCGTGGACCACCCGCACCTGCGGTTCGCGGCGCTCGACGTCGCCGACCAGGCCAGCATCGAGGCGGGTCTCGACGCCGTGCTGGAGCCGTGGGGCGCACCCGACGGCCTGGTCAACACCGCGGGCATCGACACGCAGCCCAGCGCGCCGCCCGAGGTTTCGGGCCCGTTCGAGCACTTCCCGGTCGAGGTGTTCCGGCAGGTCGTGGACGTCAACCTCACGGGCACGTTCCTCATCACGCAGGCCGTGGGGCGGCGCATCCGCGAGGCCGGCAAGCCTGGCTCGATCGTCGCGGTCGGCTCGATCTACGGCATGGTCTCGCCGGTCCAGGACATCTACGCGTACCAGGAGGAGCGCACGGGCGTCCCGTTCGTGAAGCCCGTCGCGTACTCGGCGTCGAAGTCCGGGATCTACAACCTCACGCGGTACTGCGCGACGTACTGGGGCCGGCACGGCATCCGCGTCAACACGCTCACGCCGTCGGGCATCGAGCGCGACACGCAGGACGCGACGTTCCAGGCCAACTACACGAGCCGCATCCCGATCGGCCGCATGGCCACGACGGACGACTTCCTGGCGCCCGTCGTCTACCTGCTCAGCGACGGGTCGCGCTACATGACGGGCGCGAACCTCGTGGTCGACGGCGGGTGGACGGCGTGGTGAGCGACCTCGAGCGCATCTTCTCGGCGCTCGTCACCCCCACGCGTGCGGACGACGCGGTCGACCTCGACGTGCTGGGCGAGGTCGTCGAGGAGCAGCTCGCGCGCGGCGTCGAGGGGTTCTACTGCTGCGGCTCGTCGGGCGAGGCGCTGCTGCTCTCGCTCGACGAGCGGCAGCAGGTCGTGGCCCGGGTCGCGGCGCAGGTCGCGGGCCGCGTGCCCGTCGTCGCGCACGTCGGCACGGCGAGCACCGCGCAGACCGTCGCGCTCGCGCGGGCCGCGCAGGAGTCCGGCGTCGCGGCGATCTCGATGATCCCGCCGTACTACTACGCGTTCACGCCCGACGAGATCGAGCGGTACTACCTCGAGGTCGTCGAGGCGGTGGACGTGCCGGTGCTGCTCTACAACATCCCGCAGTTCACGCGCGTCGCGTTCGACAAGTCCAACGCCTCGACGCTGCTGGCGCACCCGCGCGTGGTCGGCATGAAGCACACCGACCACAACCTGTACTCGCTCGAACGGCTCGTGCAGGCGTTCCCCGACAAGGTGTTCGTCAACGGGTTCGACGAGCAGTACCTGTCCGCCCTGGCGGTGGGTGCGCGCGCGACGATCGGCACGACCGTCAACATCCAGCCCGAGCTGTTCGCGCGCGTGCGCGACCGGTTCGCCGCGGGCGACCTCGCGGGCGCGCGGCGCACGCAGTCGCAGATCAACGAGGTCGTCGAGACGCTCGTCGCGCACGGCGTGTTCCAGTCCGCGAAGTACCTGGCGTGCGCGCGCGGCGACGTCACGGGCAACTGTCGGCGGCCGTTCCGTCCGCTCGACGACGACGACCGGGCCGCGCTCGACGCGCTGCGGGGCCGCATCGCGACGTTCGTCGCCGAGGACGCCGCATGACGGTCCAGGCCGTGCCCACGCAGCGGCGGGGGTCGCCCGTGCCGCCGGCGTCCGCACCGGCCCGCCCCGCCGACCCGCACCCCGCTGCCACGCACCTCGCCCCCGCGCACCGTCGCGCGCCGGGCGCCGACCACCGAGGAGAGACCGCCATGCCCACCTATGCCGTGCCCACGCTCGCGCCCGAGCCTGTCGCCCCGCCGCGGACGGCGTATCTGGTGGCGTCGGGTGATCTGCGGGAGTCGGCGAACGCGGCGGGGTGGGCGACGCAGGTCGAGCTGGAGCGGGTGGTGACGGCGGCGTTCGCGGAGCAGGGGTGGGACCTGGTGCGGGCGAACGGGGTGGATCCGGCCACGGGGCACGGGTTCATCAGCTCGCAGCGGATGGGTCTGGAGGTGTTCGCGGGTATTCCGCCGGAGGCGCCGTTGGTGGTGGCTGAGGCGGTGTGGCAGTACAGCCATCACGTGCTCGCCGGTCTGCGGACTCACCGGGGGCCGGTCCTCACGGTGGCGAACTTCGCGGGGGACTGGCCGGGGTTGGTGGGTCTGCTGGGGTTGAACGCGGGCATGACGAAGATGGGGCGGGAGTACTCGACGATCTGGACGGTCGACGGCACGGACGACTGGTTCCGTGCCGGTGTCGCGTCGTGGCTGAGCCAGTGGCGGATCGAGCACGACGCGTCGCACGTGCGCCCGCTGCCGGCCCTGCCGGACTCGCCCGAGACGGAGCTAGGGGAGGCGTTGGCGGCGCAGCTGCTGCGGGACAAGGCGATCATCGGGGTGTTCGACGAGGGTTGCATGGGCATGTACAACGCGATCGTCGACGACGAGCTGTTGAACCCCACGGGGGTGTACAAGGAGCGGTTGTCGCAGTCGGCGTTGTGGGCGCAGATGCAGCAGGTCCCCGACGAGGTCGCCGACGGCGTCCACGAATGGTTGCTGGACGCGGGGATGACGTTCCGGCTGGGCACGGACGGGGCCACGGAGCTGACGCGCGAGCAGCTGCAGTGGCAGTACAAGATGTACGTGGCGGCGTTGTGGATCGCTGACGACTTCGGGCTGGACGCGGTGG
>JAEYNO010000155.1 GCA_023412515.1 Actinomycetes bacterium | reverse complement strand
CCACCGGCGTCACCGCGATGCCGGCCGCGCGCGTCATCGCCCGCACGTCGGCGCGCTGCTCGGGCAGCTGGAGCGTGAGCACGGTGCCCGCCGCGCCCGCGCGTGCCGTGCGGCCCGAGCGGTGCAGGTACGCCTTGTGCTCGGCCGGCGGGTCGACGTGCACGACCAGCTCGACCTCGTCGACGTGGATGCCGCGCGCGGCGATGTCGGTCGCGACGAGCACGCGGGCCTCGCCCGACGCGAACGCCGCGAGGTTGCGCTCGCGCGCGCCCTGGCCGAGGTTGCCGTGCAGGTCGACCGCGGGGATGCCCGCCTGGTTGAGCTGCTTGGCGAGCTTCTTGGCGTGGTGCTTGGTGCGCATGAACAGCACGCGCCGGCCGCTGCCGGCCGCGAGGGTGTGCACGACGTCGCGCTTGACCGCGACGTCGGCGACCTCGAGCACGTGGTGCGTGCTCGCGACGGCCGTCTGCGCGGCCGGGTCGACCGCGTGCTCGACGGGCGACGTGAGGTAGCGGTCGACGAGGGTGCCGACGCCGTTGTCGAGCGTCGCCGAGAACAGCAGGCGCTGGCCGCGGGTCGGCGTGCGGTCCAGCAGGCGGCGCACGACGGGCAGGAAGCCGAGGTCGGCCATGTGGTCGGCCTCGTCGAGGACCGTGATCTCGATGCCGTCGAGCGTGACGAGGTTCTGCCGGAGCAGGTCCTCGAGGCGGCCGGGGCACGCGACGAGCACGTCGACGCCACGGTCGAGCGCCGTGACCTGGCGGGACTGCGCGACGCCGCCGAACACGGTCGTCGTGCGCAGGCCGGCAGCGGCGGCCAGCGGCGCGAACGTCGCGTCGATCTGCGTCGCGAGCTCGCGGGTCGGGCACAGCACGAGCGCCCGCGGGCGGCGCGCCCGCCGGGGCGTGCCCGACGCGGCCAGGCGCGCCACGACCGGCAGCGCGAACGCGAGGGTCTTGCCCGAGCCGGTGCGGCCGCGGCCGAGGACGTCCTTGCCGCGCAGCGTGTCGGGCAGCGTCGCGGTCTGGATGGGGAACGGGGAGGTGATCTGCTGGGCGGCGAGCGCGCGGGCCAGCACCTCGGGCACGCCGAGGTCGGTGAAGGTCGTCACAGGATGGTGCCTCTCAGGCCGGGATCGGCCGGTGGGGGTCGGGGTCCGCCGCACGATGCCCGGGGGGACTCCACGACGCGGGGCGCGCGGTCGTCGCGCTGCCACTCGGCCTCCAGTGTCGCACACGGGCCGTGGAGGGTCCCGGGTGCGGGGTCGTCGACGCCACGTCGAGGCCGGGTCGAGGCCGGGTCGGCGACGTGGACGCGCGGTCCCGCGGGCGCCCGTCGGGGTCGTCGACCCGGGCTCAGCGCGTGCCGACGGACGTGCCGTGCGGGTCGTCGAGGACGCCGCGCAGCAGCGTCGTGGCCGCGGGCGTCCAGCCGGGCGGCGGCGCCACGGCCGCCCACGCGTCGGCGTACTCGCCGACGTAGGTGTGCCCGTGCCCGGCGGGGGCCTCGCCCGCGACGAACAGGTCGATCCCGACACGGAAGAACGTCGCGACGGGGAACCAGTCGACGTCGGGCAGCACGTCCGCGCCGCGCGGCTCGCGCAACCAGTCGGGCTCCGCCAGCAGCAGGTCCGGCGACCACCACACGACGCCGTCCGACGCGTGCTGCAGGTACGCCACGCGGGGTCGCTCCCACGGCGCCTCGCCGAGGAACGTCGCCGCGTCCTCGGTGCGGGACGTGTCGCCCCACCGGACCCGCCGGCCGTCGTCGACGACGGGCAGGATCTCGCGCGAGCCGGGGTCGCGGTGGTCGGTGAGGTCGCGCCACAGGGGCGTGAACCCCGGCGTCCCGGCCCACACGGCGCCGTCGGTGCGCGCCGCGACGTCGGGCAGCGACGCGAACGCGCCCTGCGAGCCGTAGCTGCCCAGCGAGATGCCGAACGCGTAGAGGGCGGGGCGGTCGTCCTCGGGGAGCTGCGACCAGCGCGCGTGCACGGCCTCGAACAGGGCGCGCCCGGCGGCCGGCGGGGTCGCGCGGTCGCCGACGAAGCTGACCCAGCTCGGCAGGTAGGAGTACTGCATCGCCGCGAACGCGGTGTCGCCGCCCCACAGCAGCTCGACCGCGGCGGCGGCCGGCGGGTCGACCCAGCCCGTGCCCGTGGTGGTCCCGACGACGAGCACCGACCGGTCCCACGCGTCGGTGCGGTCGAGCTCGTCGACGACCAACCGGGCGACCGCGTCGAGGTCGTCGCCGGCGTCGAGGCCCGCGTACACGCGCACGGGCTCGCGCACGTCGCGGTCCAGCCCGGCGGCCCGCGAGAACCGCGCGAGCTCGTCGACGTCGGGCCCGCCCGAGACGAACCGGCGGCCCTCGCGCCCGAGCGTGCCCCACGCCGCGAGCGAGTCGGGCGAGCCGCTGCGCAGGGACGACGTGGGCGGCTCGTCACCGGGGTACGTGTCCTCGTCGAGCGCCGCGTACGTCGTCGTCAGCACGTGCTTGACCCCCGCGACCACGGTCCCGTCGAGGACCAGGTACGCGGCCACGGCGACGACCGCGACGGCGACGAGCCGCGCGGGGACCGGCGGCAGCAGCCGGCCCGTGAGCCGGGCGACCGCGAGCACGGCCGACCGCAGGCCGCGCGCGGCGAGCACGAGCAGCAGCGCGAGCACGGCGGCGAGGGCGAGCACGAGCAGCGGCCGCGCGGGCGTCGGGTCACCCATGCCGAGCAGCGCGCGCGACCGCTCCTGCCAGTCGGCGTCGACGAGCAGCGCCCACACGACGACGACGAGCGCGAGCCCGGCGCAGCAGCGGTGCACGAGCGTGCGGCGCGCGCGCGGCCACGGCGCACGCAGGCCGATGCGGCGCCCGCCCCAGCCGACGAACGTGCCGACGCCGTAGCCGAGCGCCGCGCACACGCCGGCGATCGCGCCCTGGTACAGCGGGCTGCGGGGCAGGAGCGACGGTCCGAGCGCCGCCGCGAACAGCACGAGCGCGCCCACGAGGCCCGCGGGGGAGAAGCGGCGCCACCAGCGGGTGAGGGCGGCGACCGCACGCACGC
>JAEYNO010000125.1 GCA_023412515.1 Actinomycetes bacterium | reverse complement strand
CTGGGCCTCGGTGGCCGCCGTCCCGGCCGTAGAAAACTCGGCCTTGAGTTCGGCAGCCGTCGCGTCGCTTATCCGTTCGCCGGGGCGGATGGTATTTGCGAGGCCGAGGCCGATGACCACCGATATCGCGGAAATCACGAGCGTGTAGGCAAAGGATTTGAAGCCGATGCGTCCCAGCTTTCTTATGTCGCCGATGCCCGCGACGCCAACCACAAGCGAAGAAAAGACCAGCGGCACCACGATCATCAAAAGCAGGTTGAGGAACAACTGTCCGATCGGACGGGTGAAGTGCTCGACCGCCCAGACGACCCAGGGGTTTTCGCCGCCGAGGGTCCAATTAACGGCCAGTCCGCCGACAACGCCGACCGCAAGGCCGATGAAGATCTTGGTGTGAAGGGGCATCCCCTTGGGTTCATCAGGGGTATCATCATCGAGATCTGTAGTTAATTCCTGTTCGTAGGGGTGGTCGTTCTCGCGTTGTTCGCTCATTATTTTTAACCTCGGAATGGTCAGGTATGTACGGGCCATTTCGCCCGTCGCGCGATTATCGAGAAATACGCGAAGGCATTCAAGCCCGCGAGGCCTGGTCAGCGAAAAATATTCTGATCGATCAGAGCCGAATTTTGACCGGTTTGATTTAGCACTGAAAAAAGGCGAAACTTGCGAACATGAAAAAACTGGCCCTGCACTGGAGGATCCTTATCGGAATGGCGGCGGGCGTGCTTTTCGGAGCCGCGATGATCCAGACCGATTGGGGGAAGGACTTCATCGTCGATTGGATCAAGCCTTTCGGAACGATATTTATCAATGCGCTCAAATTGATCGCTATCCCACTGATCCTCGCGTCTCTAATCAAGGGTATTTCCGACCTGAACAATATTACCCAGCTTTCAAAGATGGGGTTTCGGACCATCGGCATCAATCTGATGACAACGGTGCTCGCTGTCAGCCTCGGCCTGGCGATCGTTAATGTCGTGCGGCCCGGGGCAGCGGTCACAGAAGCGACCCGGACACAGCTAGTCGAAAGCTATCAGGGTGACGCGGGTTCGCGGATCACCGCCGCGGAACAGCAAAAGACTGCGGGCCCGCTAAAGCCGCTCGAAGATCTGGTCCCGGAAAATATATTTGCCGCTGCCGGCTCGAACGGCAACATGCTTCAGGTGATCATATTTGCGATCTTTTTCGGGATCGGACTGATATTGATACCGACAGAAAAGGCGGCGCCGGTCAAGAATTTCTTCTCCGGACTGAACGACGTTGTGCTTAAGATGATCGACCTGATAATGTTGGCGGCGCCTTTCGGTGTGTTTGCGCTGCTGGCTGCGATCGTCGCGGAGGCTCCCGGCACGGACCTGTTCTTCGCCCTTGGATGGTACGCGTTGTCTGTGCTGCTAGGGCTCACGATCCTGTATTTTTTCTATGTCTTTCTTGTCTGGGCGATAACCAAAAAGACCCCTCGCTTTTTTCTGTCGGGCTTTGCTCCGGCGCAGCTACTTGCCTTTTCCACCAGCTCGAGCGCGGCAACGCTACCGGTGACGATGGAGCGTGTCGAGGAACACCTTGGAGTCGATGACGAGGTCGCAAGTTTTGTGCTTCCGATAGGAGCGACGGTCAATATGGACGGCACGAGTTTGTATCAGGCGGTCGCTGCAGTATTTATCGCACAGACGTTCGGCATGGACCTCTCGCTTGGCACACAACTGGGTATTATAGTGACTGCAACGCTCGCCTCGATCGGGAGCGCGGCCGTTCCCGGTGCGGGCATGGTGATGCTGGTGATCGTTCTGGCGCAAGCGGGAATTCCGGAGGTCGGTTTGGCATTGATCTTCGCTATCGACAGACCGCTTGATATGTGCCGCACGACGATCAATGTCACGGGTGATGCGACGGTAGCTATGATCGTGGCCAAAATGCTCGGAAAGCTTGGTGTGCCGAAAGAAGAGAGGTGGGACGACCGGCTCGAAGAAGTGATATGACGCTTTTCGAATCGATCCATTTCACCTCCCGCGGAAGGCGGACGACGACAGCCTCCGATCCAGCTGTGATCGCAGCACTTAGAAAGATCGTCGGGGACGAAAATGTAGTCGTCGATCCGGACCGTGTCGAACCATACGGCGCCGATGCGGTAAAAGAAAAATTTCCACCTGAGGCTGTCGTTTTTCCGGAATCGACGGCCGAGATGTCGGCGATCCTTAAGCTCGCCAACGACCATGTCTTTCCGGTGACCGCCAGGGGAGGCGGCGTCGGTTATACGGGCGGGGCGGTACCTGTCGACGGCGGCATCGTTATCGGTACCGACCGGATGAACCGGATCATCGAGATCAACGCTGATGACCTATATGCAGTCTGCCAGCCCGGCATCCGCACATTTGAGCTTCAGCAGGCCGTTGCCGAACAGGGCCTGATGTTCGCACCCGACCCTGCCTCCTATAAAGATTCATTCATTGGCGGCAACATTGCCGAAAATGCGGGCGGAATGCGTACGCCGAAGTACGGCGTCACTAAGCACCACGTTCTCGGCCTGGAAGTGGCCACCGCTACGGGTGACGTTATCCGCACGGGGGGCAAGACGGTAAAAAACGTCGTCGGTTTCGACCTTACGGGCTTGATGTGTGGTTCCGAGGGGATGCTCGGCATAATTACCGAGGCAACACTAAAGCTGCTCCCGATGCCCGAAGCCACGTCGACGGTACGAGCGAACTTTCGCTCGATGGCCGAGGCTTGCAGCGTGCTAACAAAGTTCACGCCACACGGACTGCTGCCGATGGCGATGGAGGTGATCGACAAGTTTTGCGTCGCCGCGGTCGAGGAGAATTACGCGTTCGGGCTTTCGAAAGAGGCCGAAGCCATTTTGCTTATCGCCGTCGACGGTTCGGAAGGTGAGGTCGATCGCCAGGCTGCATTGATCGAAAAGATAATAGCCGAAAACGGCGGGTTCGATATCATCCGTTCCCGGACGCAAGAGGAAGAGGAAAAGCTTTGGGACGTGCGCCGTGCCATTTCGCCGTCGCTGATGAAGTACGGCACGCTCAAGATCAACGAAGATGTTGTCGTGCCGCGATCGAAAGTTCCCGAACTCGTTGCCCGCATCGAGCAGATCGGCAAAAGCCATGACACATTTGTAGCGAACTTTGGCCACGCCGGCGACGGAAATATTCACGTTAATTTTGTCGTGGACCGCGACGATGCCGATGCGATCGCGCGAGCTCGTCAATGTGTCGCCGAGACATTTCGTCTCTCCGTGGAACTTGGCGGCACGATCTCCGGCGAGCACGGGATCGGATATGTAAAGGCGCCGTACCTTGATTACGCGATCGACCGGCCGACTTTGGAGTTTATGAAACGTAACAAACAGGTCTTTGATCCAAAGGGGATACTAAACCCAGGCAAGATGTTCGTTTGAAACATTACACGCCCCGCCGCGGTAAAACAAACTAGAATTAACAAAACCGCAGCTTTTATCCTATTTGTATGAAACTCATCTTTCTCTTTCTATTTGCCCTCACACTTATC
>JAEYNO010000105.1 GCA_023412515.1 Actinomycetes bacterium | reverse complement strand
TGTCCTGCGCGAGGCCCTCGACGACGGCGGTCTTGCCGACGCCGGGCTCACCGATCAGCACCGGGTTGTTCTTGGTGCGGCGGGACAGCACCTGCATGACCCGCTCGATCTCCTTCTCGCGCCCGATGACCGGGTCGAGCTTGCCGTCGCGGGCCGCCTGCGTGAGGTTGCGGCCGAACTGGTCGAGCACGGCCGAGCCGGACGGCTGGCCCTCCGCCGGGCCGCCCGAGGCGACCGGCTCCTTGCCCTGGTAGCCCGAGACGAGCTGGATGACCTGCTGGCGCACGCGGTTGAGGTCGGCGCCGAGCTTGTTGAGGACCTGGGCGGCGACGCCCTCGCCCTCGCGGATGAGCCCGAGCAGGATGTGCTCGGTGCCGATGTAGTTGTGGCCGAGCTGCAGCGCCTCGCGCAACGACAGCTCCAGCACCTTCTTGGCGCGCGGCGTGAACGGGATGTGCCCGCTGGGCGCCTGCTGGCCCTCGCCGATGATCTCCTGCACCTGGGCGCGGACCGCCTCCAGGGAGATGCCGAGCGACTCCAGGGCCTTGGCCGCGACACCCTCACCCTCGTGGATCAGGCCCAGGAGGATGTGCTCGGTGCCGATGTAGTTGTGGTTGAGCATCCGCGCCTCTTCCTGGGCGAGGACGACCACGCGACGGGCTCGGTCCGTGAATCTCTCGAACATGTGCACTCCTCACGAGCGGCGTGCCCCGGCTGCGCCGTGCGTCGGTGGTGCGCACGGAGCCGACAGAGCGGCGTGTTTCGATGCTAACGGCGGGGTACCGCCCCGACGTCCCGTGTTCGCCGCAGGCGGAGAGGCCCGGAGGTGCGATCCGGGCACGCAGCCGTGCACGACGCCGCATGGGCGCGCCGGACGTCGACGCCGGGCGCGGGACGCACCCGGGCGAGGCACCCTCGCGGGAGCCGTCGCGCGTCAGCCCGGAGGGATCCGGTAGGTCGTCGCCGCCTGCTCCGCCCTGTACCAGGCGTGCGCGGTCTCGGTCTGGTAGGCGTCGAACCCGACCTCGGACCAGGGCCAGAACTGCGCGAGGTGCTGGTACTGGTTCGCGTCGAGGACGCCGGCGCCGCCGGAGGTGGTGGTGTACCCGTAGACCCGCTCTCCCCAGGGCGTCATCGTCTGGAAGAGGCGCAGCGCGTCCTGCGTCAGCGGCGCCCCCGGCGGCGTGCCGCCGTTGAGGATCGCCTCGACGTGCGCGGCGGTGAGCGTCACGGACGCGGCGCGCGTGAGCTCGACGTGCACGTGGTCGTCGTGGTCGGCGCCCCGGGGTCGCCAGTCGTAGCTGCTGGCGGAGTAGCTCGCGAACCACTGCCGCCGGTTGTAGATCACGCCCTGCACCCCGAGCTCGGCGCTCATGGCGCGGAGCCGGTCGGCGAGGACGTCGCCCCACGGGACGGGGTCGTTCCTGCTCTCCGTGGGGATCATGAGGTCGCACGCGCGCCCCTCCGAGTGGACGGAGCGCGTCCCGCTGCCCGCGACCGTGCGGCAGTTGTAGATGCCGCCGCTCCGCGCGCCGCGGCTCTCGTACGCGCCGAGCATCCAGCTCATCAGCGCGACGGCCCCCGGCGTGGCTGAGCCGGTGCAGCTCTCCGCAGGGTCGTAGGTCCCGGGCGGCATGAGGCTCATCGCGTCACCGCGTGGGCGTGCGGGTAAGGCTGCACGGCCTCCAGGGGAGAGCCCTCTCCCGGTCCGCCGCACGCGAGGTCGACTGGCGCCGCCTGCGCGGGCAGACCGGTCAGCAGCACCGCCGCCCCGAGGACGGTTCCCCCGAGAAGGGTCCGTCGCGTGATGCCGTGAGCGGCCTCGCGCTCCTGCTCGTCCAGTGGTCGCACCGGTCCTCCGGGTGTGTCGGGCGCGCCTCCCGGGCGGGTGGCGCGCGTCCAGGCGTACGGACGACTGGTCAGCTCGCGGGCTGCTGGTACTTCTTCGCGGCCTCGCCGGCTCGGTACCAGGCGTGCGCCGTCTCCGTCTGGAAGGCGTCGAAGGTGACGGCGACCCACGGCCAGAACTGCACGAGGTGCTGGTACTGGTTGGCGTCCAGGGTTCCGGCGCCGCCGCTCGCGGTCGTGTAGCCGTAGATCTTCTCGCCCCAAGGGGTAGTGGTCTCGAACAGCCGCATGGCGTCCTCCTCGATCGTGGTGGGAATGACGCCGCCGCCCCCGGGGTCGTGCACGGGTTCGTCGTCGCCGAGAGCGACGCCGCGGTCGGCGAAGAACGCCCGCGGGTCGACGGTGTAGGCGTGGCTGATGCTGGAGGCGGGACCACCGACGAGCACCTCGACGTGGAGATGGATAGCCACGCCGAGAGTGCTGGTCCGACCCGCGGTCGCGATGACCTGCCCGGTGCGGACCGTCTGCCCCTCCGCCACGAGGATCGGCCGATCGTCCTGGTCCGACAGGTGCTGGTAGAGGGTCCGGACGCCGCCGCCGTGGTCGATGACGACGAAGCACCCGCGTTCCCCGCCGGCTGCGGCGCTGCTGTTCACACGGACCACGACGCCCGCGCTCGCGGCGTGCACCGCGACGTAGGCGAGGCCGGCGGTCCCGATGTCGTAGCCGTGGTGGATGCGCCCGCCGCTGCCGTCCGGTGCGGGGCGGTACCGCTGGCCGACGTCACCGTGGTTGCCTCGCATCGGATTGGACCAGGTCGTCGACGCGCGAGCCGGGCGCGCGTCGACCGGCAGCCCGGCTGCGGCGAGGAGGACCGCGAGGGTCATCCCCTGGACCACCGAGCGTCGGCTCGGCTCACGGCCCGCGGCGTCGTCGCCGGCCTCGTCGTGGTGGTGCTGCTCGTCGGCCTGCACGGCCCCCCGTCCCCTGCGTTGCGCCGTTTGTAGCAGCGGCCCTCACCTGCACGAGCGCGAACGACGCGGCGTTCACCCGTTCGGGCGACAGGGCGGCGTGCACCCCGCGCCGGGTGGACCGCCGCCGGGGAACCCGTCCGACGGCCGAGGCGTTCTGACAGCGCGACCGGGCGTTCCGGTACCGTGACCAGCACCGTCGAGGGCCGACGGCACCCGCGCCGCGAGCGCTCCCAGGAGGACCGTCGATGACCGAGCCCAGCCCCCTGCAGCCGCCCGCGCCCAGCGCCGCGTTCGCGCTCGAGGCGCCCGCGCCCGTCGCGCCGGTGGCGGCGACCGACGCGCCCGCGATGGCACCGCGCGTCGACCCGGCCGCGCTGCCGGGCCTGGACGCGAAGGTCGCGGCGTACCTCGCGGGCCTGGACGCCGTGCAGGCGGGCTCGCCGGAGTTCGCGGCCAAGGGCGACGACGTGCGCCTCATGGGCGACACCGACATCCGCCAGGCGGCGGACACGTCGAACCGGCTGCTGCAGGTGCCGGTGCGCGAGCTGCGCGAGGGGGGCGTGTCCGGCACGTCGCAGGTCGGCAAGTCGCTCATGGACCTGCGGCGCACGGTCGAGGACCTCGACCCGTCCGAGAAGACGGTCGGGCGCAAGCTCCTCGGGTTCCTGCCGTTCGGCGACTCGCTGACCGACTACTTCCGCCGCTACGAGAGCTCGCAGAAGCAGATCGACGCGATCGTCAAGGCGCTGTACCGGGGGCAGGACGAGCTGCGCAAGGACAACGCGGCGCTCAACCTCGAGAAGCAGCACCTGTGGGACACCATGGGCCGGCTCAACCAGTACATCTACGTCGCGAGCGCGCTCGACGCGCAGCTCTCGGCGAAGATCGCGCAGGCCGAGGCGACCGACCCCGAGCGTGCGCGCGCGCTGCGCGAGGACGTGCTGTTCTACGTGCGGCAGAAGCACCAGGACCTGCTCACGCAGCTCGCGGTGTCGATCCAGGGGTACCTGGCGATCGACATCATCATCAAGAACAACGTCGAGCTCATCAAGGGCGTCGACCGGGCGACGACGACGACCGTCGCGGCGCTGCGCACCGCGGTGCTGGTCGCGCAGGCGCTCAACAACCAGAAGCTCGTGCTCGACCAGATCTCGGCGCTCAACACGACGACGTCGAACATGATCGCGTCGACGTCGAAGATGCTGCGCGAGCAGTCGGTGACGATCCAGCAGCAGGCCGCGAGCGCGACGATCGGGCTGCCGCAGCTGCAGCAGTCGTTCGCCGACGTGTTCGCCGCGATGGACTCGATCGACACGTTCAAGGTGCAGGCGCTGGACTCGATGGCGCAGACCGTCGGCGTGCTGGAGACCGAGACCGCCAAGGCCAAGCAGTACCTGGACCGGGTGTCGCGCTCGGACGGCACGGACGCGTCGAGCGGCTCGCTCGACCTGGGCCTGCGCTGACGGCGCGAGCGCGCACGGGAGCGAGCCCGGCAGCGGTCGCGGCAGCGGCCAGGGCAGGGGTCACCACGACGGGTGCACGGATGAGCACGACGAGCGGGACGGAGGTCGGCCGATGAGCGCGCTGGGCGACCTCGTGGCGCGTCTGCTCGGGCGCTCGCGCCCGCCCGCGGCGGTAATCGAGGAGGACCCGGTGCCGACGGCCGAGCAGATCGCGACGGCCGTGCGCGACGTCGAGGCGCGCATCGAGGGCCGCGTGCCCGCCGCGGTCACCGCGCGCGTCCACCGCATCACGGGCACGGTCGAGGACATGGTGCCGCGGCTCGACCGGTTCGGCGTCGGCGACCGGCAGGCGTACACCGTGGTCGCGACCGCGACGAGCTACCTGCCCGAGGCCGTCGACGGGTACCTGCGCCTGCCGCGCGACTTCGCTGACCGGCGCGTGGTGTCGCGCGGGCGGACGTCGCTCATGGTCCTGTGCGACCAGCTCGACCTGCTGGCGGTCACGCTCGAGAAGATCTCCGACGCGGTGTACCGCGCCGACGCGCAGGCGCTCGTGGCGCACGGCGAGTTCCTCGCCGAGAAGTTCGGGCAGTCGTCGCTGGACGTGCCCGGGGCGGGGGCGTCGTGACCGCGCCGGTGACCGGCACGGTGGCCGAGGCCCTGGACGCGCTGGTCGCGGCCGGCTCCGTCGCCGGCCTCGACACGGCTGCGGTGCGCGACGAGGGCGAGCGCCTGGCCGCGGCGGTCGCCGAGTCCGCGCC
>JAEYNO010000064.1 GCA_023412515.1 Actinomycetes bacterium | reverse complement strand
GCCCGCGAGCGCGCGGACCTCGCTCGCGTTGCCGCGCACGACCGCGGGCCGCTCGGCCAGCAGCGCGCCGGCCAGGCGCGTGCGCACCGACAGCACGCCGACCGCCACGGGGTCGAGGACCCACGGGACGCCCGCACCGGCCGCCGCCGCGACGGTCGGCGCGACGCACGCCCGCTGGTCGGGCCCGGGCGTGCCGAGGTTGACCAGGACGGCGCCCGCGACGCCCGCGAGCTCCTGCGCCTCGCCCGGCACCGCGGCCATCGCGGGCGACGCGCCGAGCGCGAGCAGCGCGTTGGCGACGAGGTTGGTCGTCACCTCGTTGGTGAGGCACTGCACCAGCGGCGTGCGCTCACGGACGGCCGTGAGGGCTGCGGCCGCCGCGGCGGCCAGGTCGTCCGGCGGGGCACCCGTGCGGTGCGGGGCGGACGGGAGGACGGCAGACGTCATGGTCGACATCCCTTCGCTCGTGCTAACGAGATCAGGTTCGACGGGTGTGATCTCAGCCCGGCTCGGTACCGGGCACCCCGTGTCGCGGACCACCGTAGCAACAGCGCGCGGCGCCTCCCAGGGGCGTCCGCGTCGCGGGCCGGGGTGCACGTCGGCCCTGGTCGTGGACGCGCCGACCGCCCGCGGGCGCGCGCCGCTACCCTCGCGGTGCGGGTCGCCGACGCCCGGGGTGGCGGACGTGACCCGCGTCCGCCACCGCGCGCGTGCGCGCCCGACCCTGCGAGGCGACATGACGACCTCCCCCGACGCGACCCGACCCGCCGTGCTCACGGACCCCGTCGGCACCGTGGTGCCGTCGAGCGTGCCGACGCACTGGTACAACCTCGCGGCGGACCTGCCCGAGCCGTGCCCGCCGGCGCTGCACCCGGGCACGCGCGAGCCCCTGACGCCCGACGACCTGGCGCCGCTGTTCCCGATGGCGCTCATCGCGCAGGAGGTCTCGACCGAGCGCTGGGTGGAGATCCCGCAGACCGTGCGCGAGATGTACGCGCTGTGGCGGCCGTCGCCGCTCGTGCGGGCGCTGCGCCTCGAGCGCGCGCTGGGCACGCCGGCGAAGATCTACTACAAGTACGAGGGCGTCTCGCCCGCCGGGTCTCACAAGCCCAACACGGCCGTCGCGCAGGCGTACTACAACGCGGTCGAGGGCATCACGCGCCTCACCACCGAGACCGGCGCGGGCCAGTGGGGCGCGTCGCTGTCGATGGCGTGCGCGCTGCTCGGGCTGGACTGCGAGGTGTGGCAGGTGCGCGCGTCGTACGACGCCAAGCCGTACCGCCGCATGCAGATGGAGACCTACGGCGCGACGTGCCACGCGTCGCCCTCGGACCTCACCGAGGCGGGGCGCGCGATGCTCGCCGCCGACCCGACGACCACGGGCTCGCTCGGCATGGCGATCAGCGAGGCCGTCGAGTCGGCCGCGAAGGACCCGGCGGCGCACTACGCGCTGGGCTCGGTGCTCAACCACGTGCTGCTGCACCAGAGCGTCATCGGCGTCGAGGCGCTGGCCCAGCTCGACGAGATCGGCGAGACCGCCGACGTCGTGTTCGGGTGCGCGGGCGGCGGGTCGAACCTCGGCGGGCTGGCGTTCCCGTTCCTGGGCCGCAACCTGCGCGACGGCACCACGACGCGCGTGGTCGCGTGCGAGCCGGCGGCGTGCCCGTCGATGACGCAGGGCGAGTACCGGTACGACTTCGGCGACGTCGCCGGCCTCACGCCGCTGCTGAAGATGCACACGCTCGGCAAGGACTTCGTGCCGCCCGCGATCCACGCGGGCGGGCTGCGCTACCACGGCATGGCGCCGATGGTGTCGCACGCGTACGAGCTGGGCCTCATGGAGGCGATCGCGGTCGAGCAGGACGCGGCGTTCGCGGCGGGCGTCGAGTTCGCCCGTGCCGAGGGGCTCATCCCCGCGCCGGAGTCGACGCACGCGGTCGCGGGCGCCCTCGCGCACGCGCGCGCCGCGACGACCGAGGAGACGATCGTCATCGGCCTGTCGGGCAACGGCGTGCTGGACCTGCCGGCGTACAGCGACTACGTCTGACGCCGGGACGACGACGGGGCCCGGCCGGATCCCTCCGGCCGGGCCCCGTCGTCCGTCGCGTCAGCCGCGGACCGACACCGTGCGGCTCGTGCTGCCCGCGACGTTCGTCGGGTCGGACGGCACAAACACCGCGGTGAGGCGGTGCGTGCCGCCGCCGAGGTCGCGCGGCACGGTGCCGACGGCGACACCCAGCACGACGTTCGCCCGCGCGACGACCCGGTCGCCCTCGCGCAGCTCGACCGTGCCGGACGGCACGCGCCACGTGTCGAGGGCGACGGTCGCGACCCACGCCGACGGCACCCACCGGGGCAGCGGCGACTGCACGACGTTCAGCGTCGTCGTGCTGGTCGCCTGCTCGACCGTGACGGTCACCGGCTCCGACCGCGAGCCCGCGACCGCGTCGGTCCCGGCCCACCGGGCCACGACCTCGTAGGTCCCGGCCGCCGTGCCGGCCGGCAGCGTGAACGTCGCGCGGCCGTCGCGCAGGCCCGCCGTGCCGAGCACGTCGTCGCCGACGACGAACTCGACCGCACCCGTCACCGGGGCGTCGGCCGTGACCGTCGCGACCAGACGCGTGCGCTGCCCCCACGTGCCGTACACGTGCGAGTCGGGCGAGGCCGTGAGCGTCGTGGTCGACGCGGGCAGGCCCACCTCGACCGTGACGGGCACCGTCGCGGTCGTCCCGCTGGGCGCCGCCACGACCGTCAGCGCCTGCTTACCGGGCTCGACGCCCGCGGGCACCGTGACCGTGACCTGCGCCGAGGCGTCGGGCCCGTCGCCCCGCACGAGCGGGAACGACCCGAGCGACTGCTCGCCCCACAGCACCTCGACCGCGGTGTTCTCCGGGGCCCCGAGGCTCGTGAGGTTGATCCCGCCGACCGTGAAGGTCACCTCGTCGCCCGGTGCCACCGGCGCGTCGAGCGCGGGCACCGACACCGCGCGCTCGGCGAAGTCCGGCGTCAGCCCCGAGTGCGCCTGCAGGTACGCGATCCACGCGTCACGGTCGATCAGGCCCGAGTCCGCCGTGGCCGTGCCCTGCGAGAACACCCGGAAGTTGTCGCCGCCCTGCGCGAGGAACGAGAACGTGCCGACGCGGTACTCCCCCGCCGGGTCGATCGGCGCGCCGTCGACCGTGACCGACGTGATGCGGTCGCCCAGCGGCCGCGTCGCGTCGTACGTGTACGCGACGTTGTCCGACAGCCCCAGCTGCAGGTACGGGCGGCTCGGGATCGTGCCGTCCGGGTTGGTCTGCCACTGCTGCTCGAGCATCGTCACCACCTGGTCGCCCGTGAGGGTCGTGGTCCAGAGGTTGTTGACGAACGGCAGCACCGCGTTGGCCTCGGCGTACGTGATCGTGCCGTCGGGCGCGTACAGCAGCTCGGAACGCAGGCCGCCGGGGTTGACGACGCCGATGTCGGCACCGCCGCGCTCCGGGGAGGCCAGCGTGTCGAGCAGCGCGTCCGCCACGAGGTTGCCGAGCGCCGACTCGCGGCTGCGGTCGTCACGGCCCGTCGTCGTACCGGGGGCGGACCCCTGGTAGACGCCGTCGACGTACGCCCCGCCGCTGAACGCGGTCGTGACGTCCGCCGTGACCGAGCCGACCGGCTGCGCACCGACCTCGTTCGCGTACGCGAGCGCCGCGTCGACGATCGTCTTGACCTCGGCGACGCGCGGGTAGGCCGCGACGAGGTCGGCGTCGGCCGTCGTGGTGCGCGCGACGTTCTCCGCGGTCACGTCCGTCACCTCGTCGGCGTCGCGGTCGTACGTGAGCACGACCTTGCCGAGGAACTCTCCGTAGGAGCCGGTCTGCACGACCGGACGCTCGACGTCGCCGTTCGACGCGAGCCACGCGTACTGCTTGTGCGTGTGGCCCGTGAAGACCACGTCGACCGCGGGGACCGTCTCGCTGACGATCGCCGCGAACGCGCCGCCCGCGGCGACCTCCTCCTCGAGGGTCGCGCCGTCGGGCGTCCCGGCGCCCGCGCCCTCGTGGTACTGCGCCACGATGACGTCGGCCTCGCCGTTGGCGGGGTCGCCGTCCGTGAGCTGCGCCGCGACACGGTTGACCGCCTCGACCGGGTCGCCGAAGTCCAGACCGGCGATGCCGCCCGGCGTCACGAGTGTCGGGGTCTCCTGCGTGACCACGCCGATGACGGCGACGCTCACACCGCCCATGTCGAGCAGCGCGTACTCGTCGAGCGCGGGCGTCGTGGTGCCCTTCTCGTAGACGTTCGCGCCCAGGTACGGGAACGCGGCGTTGTCACCGCCCGCGACCACGCGGTCGACGAGGTCGTCGTACCCCTTGTCGAACTCGTGGTTGCCGACCGCCGACGCGCGCAGGTCCAGCGCGTTCAGCACGTCGATCGTCGGCTGGTCGTCCTGCACGGCCGACGCGAACAGCGACGCACCGATGTTGTCGCCCGCCGACAGGAAGGCCACCGGCCCGTCTGCCGCCGCGCGCTGCTGCTCGACGGTCCCCGCGAACTTCACGGTGTTGGCGTCGATGCGCCCGTGGAAGTCGTTGATGTTGAGGAACGTGAGGTCGACCGGTCCGGTGTTGTCCTCGCCCGCGGCGAAGCCCACCTTGACCGGGTTGTGGTCCGACGAGCGGTACGGGTCCGGCGCGTAGAACGACGTGCCGTGGTAGTTGAACCGGCTGTACTCGAGCGCGATCGACTCCTCGGCGTTGATGCCCCACACGTCCGCGCCGGTCGCCCGGGTCGCGGCCGCCTCGTTGAGCAGCACGTGGTCGAGCGAGCCCGACAGGCCCTGGAACGCGTACGAGTGCTCACCCGGTGCGAGCTGCGCCGCGGCGTTGACGTAGCCCGCGTCGTACAGCACCTGCAGCGGGTCCTCGTGCGTGTACGAGTTGAAGTCACCGACCAGCGCGACCGCCGCGGCGTCGCCCTGCACGGTGGGCACCCAGTCGCGCAGCGCGGTCGCCTGGCGCACGCGCGACTCGTTCGACGCGCCCTGCCCGTCGCCCGTGTCGCGGTCGCCCGGCCAGGGGCCGGCCGAGCTCTTGGACTTGAAGTGGTTCACCACGACGAGCAGGGGCTCGCCGCCCGCGGCCGGCGTGAAGACCTGGCCGATCGGCTCGCGCGCGTTGCCGAACGCCTGGTCGTCGCCGCCCTGGTCGCCCAGCGCACGGGCGTCGCCCGTCGGCGTCGCCGCGGCCGGGCGGTAGATGATCGCGTTGGTGATGACGTCCTGCTCGGCCGCGGGCGGGAGCTCGGCGGACGACGGGACGTACGCCCACGTCCCGGCACCGGCGGCCTCGTTGAGCGCGTCGACGAGCGTCGCGAGCGCCGCGTCGGGCGTGCCCGTGACGCGCGCCGAGTTCTCGATCTCCAGCAGGCCGACCACGTCGGCGTCGAGCGCCGTGATGGCCGCGACGATCTTGTCCTGCTGCCGCTCGAGGTCCGCCTTGTCCCACGCACCGCGCTGGTCGCAGCCCTCACGGACCGTGACCGGCTCACCCGTGGGGTCGCGGTACGGCACGCACGCGGGGTTCTCGTCACCGAGCGTCGTGAAGTAGTTGAGGACGTTGAACGACGCGACGCTGAGGTCGCCGCCCACGGCCGCGGGCGCCGCCGTGCGGGTGTTCTCGAACGTCGCGGGCGCGGGGCCGCCGGCTGCGACGGGCGCGGTCGGGCTGAGCTTCCACGCGTTGTTGCGGTAGTCGACGACGACCGGGTCCGTGAACTGCACGGCCGCGCCGATCCGCACGGGGTTGTCGAGCGACACGTAGGGCGGCGTCAGCGCGCCGTTGCCCGGCGCGAGGAAGTTCGTCGACGCGCCGTCGTCGAGTACGACGCCGCGGGCGGCGTTGTCGGCGACGACCGCCGCGGCCTCGGGCGTGCCCGGGCGCGCGACGTCGGTCGGCTGCAGCAGCGGCGTCGTGCCGACCGCGAGCGCGACCTCGCCGTACTGGTTGGTCGTGTACGTGTTGGAGACCGTGAGGTCGCCCGTCGGCAGGTAGAGCATCGACTCCAGCGCCTCGCGCGCCGCCGCGTCGGCGGGCCACGCGCCCTGCACCGGCGTCGGGGCGGCGGCGGCCGGGAGCTGCTCGAGCGCCGCGGCACCCTCGACCGCGATCTGCGTCAGCCCGAAGTACTCGGCGACCTGCCCGGTGACGCGCACGTGCTGCCCGGCGGCGACCTGGCCGACGGTCGACGGCGAGTACACGAAGACCGCCTCGGAGCCGGCGCGTCCGGTGGTGCCACCACCGCCCGAGCCCGGGGTCTGCAGCACGTAGCCGTCGTAGCCGCCGGTCGCGTACACCGCTGTGACGACGCCGGACGTCGTGACCGTGCGACCCACGAGCGGCGACGCGTCGCCGGTGCCCTGCACCTCGGCGATCGTCACGGTCGTCGGCTCGCCGGGCTCGCCGGGCTCGCCGGGCTCACCGGGTCCGGTGCCGGCGGGCGTGGGCGTCGGCGTCGCGGCGCGGAAGTCGGCCGCGTTGTCGGCCGTGTGCGTGTGCACGTCGTCGCGCTGCACCGACGTCGCGTTGGTCGTCGCGGGCGCGGGCGCGCTCCCGGCGAACGACGACGCGGTCGGGCCCCAGCCCAGCAGGTCCACCACGCTGTCGACCTGCGCGCACCCGGTCGAGCACGTGAGCGCCGCGGTGCCCTGCACGAGCGCGACCTTGCCGTTCGTGCCGCTCATGGCGACGTTCGTGCCCTCGAGGTCCACCGGCACGTCGGGTGCCGCGGTGTTCGCGCCGAACGCCTGCCCGACGACGAACGTCGACCCGGCGGGCACGCTGCCGGACAGCGGCGTGACCTGCCACGACGCACCCGTCACGGACGCGTACTGCAGCGAGTACCCCGCGAGGTCCACGGGCGCGTCGCCCGTGTTGACCAGCTCCACGAAGTCCCGGTCGAACGGGGCCCCGGAGTTCCCCCCGCCCCCGTACACCTCGTTGACCAGCAGGGTCGCGTCGGTCGACACCGCCGCGCTCGCCGCCCCGGCGGCTGCCACACCGCCGCTGAGCACCAGGGCGAGCGCGGTGAGCGCTCCGGTGGCCGTTCGTCTGACGTGCACGCAGATCTCCTCCGTCGGGCGCGGCGAGGGGTCGTGACGACCACGCCTCGTCGCGCGGGCAGGCGGCCGCACCTGGACGGCCGTCCTCACCCTGTGGGGTCCGTCCCTTTCGCCGCAACTACCCGACAGTAACTATCTGGTGAACTCGTCCGACGACGCCCCGGTTCGTCCGCATTTCACGGCGGTGAGCGCGGCGCGGCACCCCGCAGGGACGACGCTCGGACGACGCAGGCCGGCCCCGGGAGCACCCGGGACCGGCCTGCGATGAGACGGAACCGTCCGCTACGCGCGCAGCTCCGCGCCGACGCGCGCGTGCGCCTCGGCCACGACCGCGTCGCGCACCGCCGCGGTCTCGGCCGCCGTGAGCGTGCGGTCAGGCGCACGCAGGCGCAGCGCGAACGCGAGCGACGTGCGACCCTCGCCGATCTGGTCGCCGGTGTAGACGTCGAACAGCCGCACGTCCTCCAGCACGTCGCCCGCGGGGCTCTGCTCGACGCCCGCCCGGACCGCGGCCAGCACGTCCGCCGCCGGGACGTCGGACGCCACGACGAGCGCGACGTCCTCCTTCGCGACGGGGAACGTCGAGACCGGCGTGGCCTCGACGGGCGCGTCGGGGGACGCCGCGAGCAGCGCCGTCAGGTCGACCTCGAACGCGACCGCGCGCGCCGGCAGGTCGAGGGCCGCGACCACGTGCGGGTGCAGCTCGCCGGCGTGCCCGACGACCGCACCCGTCGACGCCGTGAGGCGCGCGCACCGGCCCGGGTGGAACGGCGCACGCTCGCCGTCGGCCGCGACCGCGAGCTCGACGCCCACGCGCTGCGCGATCCGCTGCACGAGCGCGATCGCGTCCGCGTGGTCGGCACGGCGCCCGGGACCCCAGTGCCCGGCCGGCTCGACCAGCCCCGTGAGCACGCCCGCGACGTGCAGCGGCTGGTGCGGCACGGCCGCCTCGACGGTCGCGAGCACGTCGTCCGCGGGACGCACGCCCCCGGGCAGCCGCGGCGCGACGCCCGCGTCGGCGCCCGGGAGCGTCACGAGCCCGAGCTCGAACACCCCGAGGTCCGTCGTGCCGCGCGCGACGTTGCGGCGCGCGGTCTCCAGCAGCGTCACGAGCAGGTCGGTACGCATCAGCGGCTGACCGTCGGCGAGCGGGTTGACGAGCCGCGCGGCGCGGCGCCGCTCGTCGTCCGCCGGCAGGCCGAGCGCGTCGAGCTGCGCGGCCGAGACGAACGGGTAGCTCAGCACCTCGACGAGCCCGGCCGCCGCGAGACCGTCGGCGACCGCGCGCCGCTGGCGCTGCGAGCGCGTCAGCCCGCTGCCGGTCGGCGCCGCGGGGACGACCGACGGGATCGCGTCGTACCCGCGCAGCCGGGCGACCTCCTCGACCAGGTCCACGCCCGCGACGAGGTCCGGACGCCACGTGGGCGCCGTGACCCGCCACGGCACGGCCGACGCGTCGACCGTGCAGCCGATCTCCTCGAGCGTCGCGCGCACCTCGTCGGCCGTGTACGGCACGCCGACGAGCCGCGCCGCCTGCGCGGGGTCGAACGCGACCGGCGCCGGCGTGCCCGTGCGGTCGACGTCGGTGAACGCGTCGTCGACCGTGCCGCCGCCGTGCGCCACGAGCAGCGCGGCCGCGCGCGCGACCACGACCCGCGCGAGCCGCGGGTCGACGCCGCGCTCGAAGCGCTTGGACGCCTCCGAGCTCAGCCGGTGCCGCCGCGAGGACCGCGCGACGCTCACCGCGTCGAAGTGCGCGGCCTCGAGCAGCAGGTCGGTCGTGCCGTCCGACACCTCGGAGTCCGCGCCGCCCATGACGCCCGCGATCCCCAGGACGCGGGCCGCGCGCCCCCCGGTCGAGTCGGTGACCAGCAGGTCCTGCGCGTCGAGCGTGCGCTCGACGCCGTCGAGCGTGGTCGCGCGCTCCCCCGGCCGAGCCCGCCGCACGACCACGGGCGCCGTCAGCGTCGCGAGGTCGTACGCGTGCATGGGCTGCCCGAGGTCGAGCATCACGTAGTTCGTGACGTCGACCGCGAGGCCGATGGGACGCATGCCGGCCTGCGTGAGGCGCCGCTGCAGCCACGCCGGTGACGGCGCCGACGCCGCGACGCCGCGCACGACCTGCGCGACGAACCGGTCGCAGCCCGGCACGTCGTGGATGCCCGCGTCGTCGTCGATCTCGACGTCGAAGCCCGCGGGCCGCTCGCGCAGCACGTCGTCGGTCGGCAGGCCGAGGTCGGTGAAGCGCGCACCCGTCGAGTGCGCGTACTCGCGCGCGACGCCGCGCATCGAGAAGCAGTAGCCCCGGTCCGGGGTCACGTTGATCTCGAGCACCTCGTCGGCCAGGCCCAGCAGGCGCAGCGCGTCGGTGCCGGGGCTCGTCACGTCCTGCCCGTAGCCGAGGCGCGACAGCACGATGATGCCCGCGTGGTCCTCGCCCAGACCGAGCTCGCGGGCCGAGCAGATCATGCCGTCGGACACGTGCCCGTACGTCTTGCGCGCCGCGATCGGGAACGGCCCGGGCAGCACCGCGCCCGGCAGCGCGACGACGACGCGGTCGCCCACGCCGAAGTTGTGCGCGCCGCACACGATGCCGCGCGCGACGGTGGGCCGACCGGCCTCGTCGAGGTCGTTGTGCGCCCCGACGTCGACGCGGCACCAGTTGATCGTCTTGCCGTTCTTCTGCGGCTCGGGCGTCAGCTCGAGCACCTGCCCGACGACGAGCGGGCCCGTCACGCCCGAGGAGTGGATCGCCTCCTCCTCGAGCCCCACGCGCACGAGGTCCGCGGCGAGCGTCTCGGCCGTGAGGTCGGCGGGCAGCTCGACGTGGTCGGCGAGCCAGGTCAGCGGGATACGAGGCATGTCAGATCACCGTCCGGAACTGCTGGGAGAAGCGCACGTCGCCCTCGACCATGTCGCGCATGTCGGCGATGCCGTGCCGGAGCATGAGCGTGCGCTCGACGCCCATGCCGAACGCGTACCCCGAGTACACGTCGGGGTCGACGCCGCACGCGCGCAGCACGGCCGGGTTGACCATGCCGCAGCCGCCCCACTCGATCCACCCGGGCCCGCCCTTCTTCTGCGGGAACCACAGGTCCATCTCGGCGGACGGCTCGGTGAACGGGAAGAACGACGGCCGCAGCCGCGTGCGCGCCTGCGGCCCGAACATCGCCCGTGCGAAGTAGTCGAGCGTGCCCTTGAGGTGCGCCATCGTCAGGCCCTTGTCGACCGCGAGGCCCTCGACCTGGTGGAAGACCGGCGTGTGCGTCGCGTCGAGCGCGTCGGTGCGGAACACCTTGCCGGGGCACGCGATGTACACGGGGACGCCGCGCTCCAGCAGCGTGCGCGCCTGCACGGGCGACGTGTGCGTGCGCAGCACGAGACCCGAGCCGTCCTCCGGCACGTCGGCGCCCGCGGGCGGCGCGACGAAGAACGTGTCCTGCATCTGGCGCGCCGGGTGGTCGACGCCGAAGTTCAGCGCGTCGAAGTTGAACCACTCCGCCTCGAGCTCGGGGCCCTCGGCGATCTCCCAGCCCATCGCGACGAACACGTCGGCGATGCGCTCCTGCAGCGTCGACAGCGGGTGACGCGCACCCAGCGGGTGGCGCTCCGTCGGGAGCGTGACGTCGACGGCCTCCTCGACGAGCACGCGCGCGTCGCGCTCGGCCTCGAGCTCGGCCGTGCGCGCCGCGATCGCGGCGTTGACGCGCCCGCGCGCCTGCCCGACGAGCCTGCCCGCGGCCGCCTTGTCGGGGCCGGGCAGCGCGCCGATCGCGCGGTTCGCGAGCGCCAGCGGGCTCGCGTCACCCGTGTGCGCGAGGCGGGCGGACTTGAGGGCGTCGAGGTCGCCGGCGGCGGCGACGTCCGCGAGCGCGGCGTCGACGGCCGCGGCGACGCCGTCGGCGTCGAGCGGGGACAGCGTGGTGTCGCTGGTCATGGGGGCCTTCCAGGACGGTTCCGGGCGGTCGGCACCCGCGGGCGCGGGCCTCGACCGGCGGCCGGACGCGGTGCTGGGCGCACGAACGTCGGCCGGCTGGGCAGTCTAGTGGCGCCCGGCCCGGGGCGGCCGGGGCGTCCGTGGGACGTCGGCGGCCGGCTACGGCGTGCGGGTCAGCGCACGCGGCCCGGGACGGGCCGCGGAAATCGGTGACCACCCGCCGTGCGGGTGCGCTCGACCGCGCTCATGGCCGTCATGCTGCCACAGCCCAGGTCAGCCGCCGAGCGGATACCGCGCGAGCGGCGTGTACAGCGGCCCACCGCCGCGCCCCTCGCCCGGGCGCGACTCGACGAGCGTGACCTCGTCGACCGTCCACGCCGGGCCCTGGTACACCGCGAGCGCCTGCACGAACGTCTCCGCGGGCCCCGGGTCGGCGAGCCGAGCCCGGTCCCGCCCCGGTCCGCGAGCACCGGGGGGCGTACCCCGGTGCCGCGCGGGTCGACCCGCGGGCCGCACGCGCCCCACCGTGAGGTGCGGACGGTGCCGCACGCGGGGGTCGGGCGGCAC
>JAEYNO010000329.1 GCA_023412515.1 Actinomycetes bacterium | reverse complement strand
GCCATGGTCCGCGAGCGGCTCGGTGCTGCCGACGCCCTCGACGGGTTCATCCTCGACGGCTACCCGCGCAACGCTGCGCAGGTCGGTGAGCTCGACGCGGTCCTCGCCGACCTCGGCACCCACCTGGACGCGGTGATCCAGCTGACGGCGGAGCGCGACGAGCTGCTCGCCCGGATGCGCCGCCGCGCCGAGATCGAGGGCCGCGACGACGACACAGCAGACGTCATCGCCCGTCGGCTGGACATCTACGACGCACAGACGGCGCCCCTGGCGCAGGCCTACGCCGCGCGCGGCCTCCTGGTCTGCGTGGACGGCATCGGTGAGATCGACGAGGTGACCGGACGCGTGCTCGACGCCCTCGGCACTCGCGTCTGATGTTCGGACGCGAGCGCGTCGAGCTGAAGGACGGCAGCCAGGTCCGCGCGATGCGGGCCGCGGGGCTCGTCGTCGCCGACGCGCTGGCGGCGATCAGGGCCGAGGTGCGGCCCGGCGTGACCACGGCGGAGCTCGACGCCGTCGCCCGTGACGTGCTGGCCCGGGCGGGTGCGACCTCGTCGTTCCTCGGGTACGGGGGAGTGGGCGCACCGCCGTACCCCGCGGTCACGTGCATCTCCGTGAACGACGAGATCGTGCACGGCATCCCCGGCGAGCGGGTCCTCGAGTCCGGGGACATCGTGTCGGTGGACTTCGGCGCGATCGTCGACGGCTGGCACGGCGACTCCGCGTTCTCGGCGGTCCTCGACCCGACCGACCCGGCCGACGTGGCGCTCGTGACGACGACCGAGGACGCGCTCTGGGCGGGCGTCGCCGCGCTCGCGACGCCGGGCGGGCGGCTCGGCGCCGTCGGCGAGGCCGTCGAGGACGTGGTCGAGGCGGCCGGCGTCCCCTACGGGATCGTCGAGGACTACGTGGGCCACGGCATCGGCACGGCGATGCACCAGCCGCCCGACGTCCCGAACTACCGCACGAAGGACCGCGGCACCAAGCTGCGGGCCGGCCTGTGCGTCGCCGTCGAGCCGATGCTCGTGCGCGGCGCGGAGGCGAACCACGTGCTCGCCGACGACTGGACCGTCGTGACCGACGACGGCTCGCGCGCGGCGCACTGGGAGCACTCCGTGGCGATCCTCGAGGACGGGATCGTCGTGCTGACGGCCCGCGACGGGGGAGCGGCGCGGCTGCGCGCGCTCGGCGTCGAGGTCGCGTCGCTCTGAGGTCGCGCAGCCGGGGACGACCCTGGCAACCGGTCCGGGCGGACCGGTTCCTGGCAGTTCCGGACCGGGTCGGCGATGGCGTATGATGGTTCGTTGGTTGTGCGTTCCGTGATACCCACCTGTCGGTGGCGGGATCGGTGCCCAGCCGCCCCACGACCGTCCAGCGGGTTCCGGCACGTCCGGAGCCGCCGGTGGCGCGGGGGTCGTGGGTCCGTCGCGAGGCGAGCCTGCAGCAGCACCCGTCAGTACGACAGTTAGCGGAGGACATGGCCAAGAAGGACGGCGTCATCGAGATCGAGGGCAGCGTTGTCGAAGCGCTGCCCAACGCGATGTTCCGCGTGGAGCTCGCGAACGGCCACAAGGTGCTCGCCCACATCTCGGGCAAGATGCGCCAGCACTACATCCGGATCCTCCCCGAGGACCGGGTGGTCGTCGAGCTCAGCCCGTACGACCTGTCCCGCGGGCGCATCGTCTACCGCTACAAGTAACCACCCCCATCGACACGCCGTCTCCCCGGGCTCCGGCCCGGTGCACGGCGGCGGAGGAACGAGCGATGAAGGTCAAGCCGAGCGTCAAGAAGATCTGCGACAAGTGCAAGGTGATCCGCCGGCACGGTCGCGTCCAGGTGATCTGCGAGAACCTGCGCCACAAGCAGCGCCAGGGCTGAGCAGCCACCTGCACCACCGCCCCTGACCGGGGCAGCAAGCGCACCGCCGCTCCGTGAGCACGACCCCCGGGTCCGTGACCACGGTGAACCCCCCGCTCGGAGGCTGGGGCCCGCGAGAAGACGCGGGAGGACGGTGCGGCAGACCTCCGAACGCAGTACAGGAGCCACCAGGCACATGGCACGTCTCATCGGCGTCGACCTTCCCCGCGACAAGCGGGTCGAGGTCGCCCTCACGTACATCTTCGGGGTCGGGCGCACGCGTGCGCACCAGGCCCTCGCCGCCACCGGCATCAGCCCCGACGTCCGGGTCAAGGACCTCGGCGACACCGAGCTCGTCGCGCTGCGCGACTTCCTCGAGGGCAGCTTCAAGCTCGAGGGCGACCTGCGCCGCGAGATCGCGGCCGACATCCGTCGCAAGGTCGAGATCGGCTCCTACGAGGGTCTGCGTCACCGCCGCGGCCTCCCGGTGCGCGGTCAGCGCACCAAGACCAACGCGCGTACCCGCAAGGGCCCCAAGCGCACCGTCGCCGGCAAGAAGAAGGCCGGGCGCAAGTGACGTCGCGGGCTGGTCGCGCCCGCCGCTGACCGCCCGCCCGTCGGCCCACCGAACCGCAGACCCCGAGAGAAGAAGACATGCCTCCCAAGTCCCGCACCGCCGTGCGCAAGCCGCGCCGCAAGGAGAAGAAGAACGTCTCCCACGGCCAGGCGCACATCAAGAGCACGTTCAACAACACCATCGTGTCCATCACCGACCCGTCGGGCGCCGTGATCGCCTGGGCGTCGTCGGGCCAGGTGGGCTTCAAGGGCTCGCGCAAGTCGACTCCGTTCGCCGCGCAGCTCGCCGCCGAGGCCGCCGCGCGCCGTGCCCAGGAGCACGGCATGCGCAAGGTCGACGTCTTCGTCAAGGGCCCGGGCTCGGGTCGCGAGACCGCGATCCGTTCGCTCACCGCCGCCGGCCTCGAGGTCGGCTCGATCCAGGACGTGACGCCGCAGGCCCACAACGGCTGCCGTCCGCCGAAGCGTCGCCGCGTCTGACACGCCGCAGGCCGGGACCGTGCGTCCGCGCACCGGTCCCGGCCCTCGCGCGTCCGCCGCGTCGGGCGGCCCTCACGGGGCGTCGCGCAGCGGGACGTCGGACCCGACCGCACCTTCGCCCGGACGTGCAGACCGAGGCACGTCCAGGCACGTAGTACCTGCGAAAGCGTCATATGGCGGACGCTCGCGGAGAGGAACCCCACCGTGCTGATCGCACAGCGCCCCACCCTGACCGAAGAGGTCATCTCGGAGCACCGCTCGCGGTTCTCCATCGAGCCTCTCGAGCCCGGCTTCGGCTACACGCTCGGCAACTCCCTGCGCCGGACGCTCCTGTCGTCCATCCCGGGGGCCGCCGTCACCTCCATCCGGATCGACGGCGTGCTGCACGAGTTCTCGACGGTCCCGGGCGTCAAGGAGGACGTCACCGAGATCATCCTCAACATCAAGAACCTCGTCGTCTCCTCGGAGAACGACGAGCCGGTCGTGATGTACCTGCGCAAGCAGGGTGCGGGTGACGTCACCGGTGCGGACATCGTCCCGCCCGCGGGTGTCGAGGTCCACAACGCCGAGCTGCACCTGGCGACGCTCAACGAGAAGGGCAAGCTCGAGATCGAGCTGACCGTCGAGCGCGGCCGCGGCTACGTGTCGGCGAACCAGAACAAGTCGTTCGACGCCGAGATCGGCCGGATCCCGGTCGACTCGATCTACTCGCCCGTCCTCAAGGTGACCTACAAGGTCGAGGCGACGCGTGTCGAGCAGCGCACGGACTTCGACAAGCTCATCGTCGACGTCGAGACCAAGCCGGCGATCAGCCCGCGCGACGCCCTGGCGTCGGCCGGCAAGACGCTCGTCGAGCTGTTCGGCCTCGCGCGCGAGCTCAACGTCGAGGCCGAGGGCATCGAGATCGGCCCGTCGCCGACGGACGCCGCGCTCGCTGCGGACCTCGCGCTGCCGATCGAGGACCTGCAGCTGACGATCCGGTCGTACAACTGCCTCAAGCGCGAGGGCATCCACACGGTGGGCGAGCTCGTGGCGCGGTCCGAGGCGGACCTGCTGGACATCCGCAACTTCGGTGCGAAGTCGATCACCGAGGTCAAGGAGAAGCTGGCCGAGCTGGGCCTCACGCTCAAGGACAGCCCGCTGGACTTCGACCCCACGGCCGCCGGCGCCTACTACGGGGACGACGAGACCGACTTCGTCGAGGACGAGCAGTACTGACGCAGCCGTTGCCCGCAGCCAGGCGCTGACGCGCCGGCTGCGGGGCGTCGCCCTCACTGAGAACTCAAGGAGTAGAGACCATGCCCACGCCCACCAAGGGTCCCCGGCTCGGTGGTAGCCCGGCGCACGAGCGGCTGATCCTCGCGAACCTCGCGACGCAGCTGTTCGAGCACAAGCGGATCACGACGACCGAGACGAAGGCCAAGCGCCTGCGTCCGCTGGCCGAGCGTCTCATCACGTTCGCCAAGCGCGGCGACCTGCACGCGCGCCGCCGCGTGCTCACCGTCGTCAAGGACAAGGGCGTCGTGCACGCCCTGTTCACGGAGATCGCGCCCGCCGTCGCCGACCGTCAGGGCGGCTACACGCGCATCACCAAGATCGGCCCGCGCAAGGGCGACAACGCCCCCATGGCCGTCATCGAGCTCGTCCTCGAGCCGCTGTCGCCCAAGCAGGCCGTCGTCAAGGAGGCCACGAAGGCCACCGCGAAGGCCGCGCCGAAGCCCGTCGAGGACGCTCCGGTCGAGGACGCCAAGGTCGAGGACGCGCCCGTCGAGGACGCCCCGGTCGAGGACGCGCCCGTCGAGGACGCGAAGGCCGACGACAAGGCCTGAGCCACGTCGCACCCCGCAGGGCCCGGACACCGCACGGTGTCCGGGCCCTGCGTCGTTCCCGGGCTCTGCGTCGTTCCGGGGCCAGGGTCGTTCCCGGGGCCCTGCGTCGTTCCCGGGCTCTGCTCCGTTCCGGGGACAGGCGTCGCCGCCGCGGGACGGCGGCAGTCCGCGCGCGGCAGCCGTCGGAGGGCGAACGCCTGCCGGGGAGGGCTAGCGTCGTGCGCATGGACGATCGGCAGGTGCCCGTGGTGCTGGTGCACGGGCTGCGGGCGTCGCGCACCATGTGGCGCGCGCAGGTCGAGGCGCTCGCCGCCACCGGGCGCACGGCCCTCGCGGTCGACCTGCCCGGGCACGGGCGCCGCCTCGACGAGACGTTCACGCTCGACGGCGCGGTCGACGCGGTCGCAGCCGGCGTCGAGGCGGTCGGTGGACGCGCGGTCGTCGTCGGCCTGTCCCTCGGCGGGTACACCGCGGTCGCGCACGCCGCGAGGCACCCGCAGCAGGTCGCGGGGCTCGTCGCGGCGGCGTGCTGCACCGTGCCGCGGGCCGCGGTGGTCCGCGCCTGGGGGCTGGCCGCGGACGGGTTCTTCGCCCGGCTGCCCGACCGCGGCGCGGCGATCAACCAGGCGC
>JAEYNO010000510.1 GCA_023412515.1 Actinomycetes bacterium | reverse complement strand
CACCGGAGCCGCCGCCGCCGGTCGTCACCGAGGAAGCGTCGCCGATGTCGGTCCCGGCACCGCCGCCCGCGCCGCCGGCGCCGCCCGCGCGCCGCCGCCGCTGGCCGCTGATCGCCGCCCTCGTGGGTCTGCTGGCGCTGCTCGGTGGCGGCACCTGGTGGTACCTCGAGGTCGGCCCCGGCGCCTACACGCAGGTGCCGCCGGTCGTCGGTGCGACCGCGGAGGACGCCGTCGCCACGCTGGACGCCGCGGGCCTCGAGCACACGCGGTCCGACGCCTTCGACCCCGAGGTCCCCGCCGGATCCGTCGTCTCGACGGATCCCGGTCCGGGCGAGCGGGTCCGCAAGGACGGTGTCGTCGCCTACACGGTGTCGCGCGGGCCCGACCTGGTGGCCGTGCCGGACGGCGTGGTCGGCGCGATGCAGTCGGACGCGCAGGCCGCGCTCGAGGCCGCCGACCTCGAGGTCGACTACGGCCCGGCCATGCACGACGACGAGGCCCCCAAGGGATCGGTGCTCAGCGCAGCGCTCCCGGACGGCTCCCCCGCCGAACCCGGTGCTCAGGTCGAGCGCGGCGCGACCGTGCTCCTCGTGCTGTCCGACGGCCCGGCCCCGGTGTCGGTCACGTCGGTCGTCAACATCACCGTCGAGCAGGCGCAGGAGCAGCTGGCACCCGACGCGCTGGGGGTCGAGGTCGGCGAGGAGGTCTTCCACGACTCCGTCCCGGCGGGCCGGATCGTCGAGCAGTCACCCGCGCCCGGGACGACGGCGCACCGCGGCGACGTCGTGACGGTCAAGGTCTCCAAGGGGCCGGAGACCGTCGCGATGCCGAACCTCACCGGCAAGCAGTTCGACAAGGCGAAGGCCGAGCTGGAGGCGCTGGGCCTCACCGCCAAGCGCGAGAACGTGCTCGGCGGCCTGTTCGGCACGGTGCGCTCGCAGAGCGTGCCCACGGGCGACCAGGTGCGCAAGGGCACGGAGATCACGCTGACGGTCGTCTGAGCGGGACGCGTCCGGTGCGTCGCGCTCCGGCCGGTCGTCTCCGGCCGACGTCGGCCCTCACGTCGCGCTCGGGAGCAGGACGAAACCCCGCCCTCGACCGCACGCGGGCGATCGAGGGCGGGGCTCACGCCGGTGACGTGGTCAGGCCCGGCGCAGCAGCTCCACGACCTGGAAGGCCATCTCGAGCGACTGCTGGTGGTTGAGGCGCGGGTCGACCAGCGTCTCGTACCGGCGGGCCAGACCCTCGTCGTCGATCTCCTCGGTCCCGCCGAGCACCTCGGTGACGTCGTCACCGGTGAGCTCGACGTGCAGGCCGCCCGGGACGGTGCCCAGCGCGCGGTGCACCTCGAAGAACCCGGCCACCTCGTCCATCACGTCGCTGAACCGCCGGGTCTTGTACCCCGTCGCGGACGTGATGCCGTTGCCGTGCATCGGGTCGCAGACCCACGTCACGGGGCGGCCGTCGGCGGTGACCTCCTCGACGAGCGCGGGCAGCAGGTCGCGGACCTTGCCCGCACCCATGCGGGTGACGAACGTCAGACGCCCCGGCTCCCCCGTCGGGTTCAGCCTGTCGATGAGCGCGATCGCGTCGTCGCCCGTCGACGTCGGGCCGAGCTTGACGCCCAGCGGGTTCTGCACGCGCGAGAAGAAGTCGACGTGCGCGGCGTCGAGCTGCCGCGTCCGCTCGCCGATCCAGACGAAGTGCGCCGAGCAGTCGTACGGCAGCCCCGTGCGCGAGTCGATGCGCGTGAGGGGACGTTCGTAGTCGAGCAGCAGCCCCTCGTGCGCCGAGAAGAAGTCGACCGTCCGCAGCGCCTCGAAGTCGGCCCCGCACGCCGCCATGAAGCGGATGGCGCGGTCGATCTCGGCGGCGATCTCCTCGTACCGCGAGTAGGCCGGGTTCGCCGTGAAGCCCCGGTTCCACTCGTGCACGCGCAGCAGCGACGCGAAGCCCCCGGTCGTGAACGCCCGGATGAGGTTCAGCGTCGAGGCGGACGTGTGGTACGCCTCGAGCAGCCGCTGCGGGTCGGGCGTGCGCGCCTCGGGCGTGAAGTCGAAGCCGTTGATGATGTCGCCGCGGAACGCGGGCAGCGTGACGCCGTCGCGCTCCTCGACGTCCGACGACCGGGGCTTGGCGTACTGCCCGGCCATGCGACCCATCTTCACGACCGGCAGGCTCGCACCGTAGGTCAGGACGACCGCCATCTGGAGGATCGTCTTGATCTTGTTGCGGATGTTGTCGGCCGTCGCCTCGGCGAACGTCTCGGCGCAGTCGCCGCCCTGCAGCACGAACGCCTCGCCGCGCTGCGCGGCCGCGAGCTGCGCCCGCAGCGCGTCGGCCTCACCGGCGAACACGAGCGGGGGCAGGGTCGCGAGCCGGTCCCGGACGCGACGCACCTGCGCCGCGTCCGGCCAGTGCGGCTGCTGACCCGCGGGCAGCTGCTCCCACGCGTCGAGCCCCGCGACGACCTGCGGGTCCGGCTCGACGCTCATCAGTGGTTCGCCCGCACGAGCGGCTGGCCGATGTCGGCGAGGAGCTCGCCGAACCAGCCCTGCGTGACGTCGAAGGCCTTGCCGCCGGCGATGCGCGGGAACTCGATCGCGCGCAGGCGGTCGCCGTTCTCCTCGTCGTGGCCGATGACGCCGGACTCGCCGCGCAGCGCGCACTCGACCGCCAGGTCGGTCATCGACTTGATGAGGCGCAGGTCCTCGGCGTTCGCGGCTGCGGCGCGCGAGTAGTAGCCCGACTTCTGGACCATGACCTTCTCGGCGCCGAGCTTCTCCGCGAACTGCTTCGCGAACCACTGGCCCGGGTTGATCGTGTCGAGCTTCACGTGGCCGAACGGGTCGCGCTGCACGGTCTCGCCGGCGGCCTCGAGCTGCTCGACGATCTCGTGCATGCCCGCACCCTCCGACAGGAAGATGTTGACGTTGCCCTGCTCGTCCATGATCGTCCGCAGGCGCGCGGCCTCGGCGTCGATGTCGAGCGCGAGCTCGGGCAGGAAGACGGCGTGCACGTCCCAGCGCTCGCGCGACAGGCCGATGCCCGGGACCCACTCCTGCTGGTCGAGCCACTTGCGGTACTCGGACGCCGCGGCGGCCGTGAGCCACCCGCAGTGCCGACCCATGACCTCGTGCACGATGAGCATGCGCGGGCCCGAGCGGTGCTCGCCGATGATGTTCGCGGCGAAGCCGGCGGCCTCCTCGGCCGCGGTCCACGCGCCGAGCGACTGCCGGATCGGCACCACGTCGTTGTCGATCGTCTTGGGCAGGCCGACGACCGTGAGCTCGTAGTCGTTCTCGTGCAGGTACGCGGCCAGGTCGGCGGCCGTCGTGTTGGTGTCGTCGCCGCCGATGGTGTGCAGCACGTCGACGCCGTCGGCCTTGAGCCGCTCGGCGGCGACCTTCAGCGGGTCCTCGCCCTCGGCGACCAGGCCGCGCTTGACGCAGTCGGCGGCGTTGGTGAGCTTGACGCGCGAGTTGCCGATCGGCGAGCCGCCGAAGCGGTGCAGGACGCCGGCCTTGGCCCGGACCTCGGGCGTGATCGTCACGCTCTCGCCCAGCAGCAGGCCGTGGTAGCCGTGCTGGTAGGCGATGATCTCGACGTCGGGGGCGATCTCCGTGTAGCGCTCGATGAGCCCGCCGACGGCGGACGACAGGCAGGGAGCGAAACCGCCGGCGGTCAGGAGGGCGACGCGACGGACCGACATGGGAAACACCTCTCGTTGGTCGAGCACTGACGGGCACGGGCGCACGGCGTGCACCCGGCCGGCGCCCAGCGTGGGGCCCGTGGAGCAGGCACGGCCGGGACCGAGGTCCTCCGGACGGGCCGCGCGGGCGTGCGGGACGGCACGGGCGCACCGCGGGACGGCACGCGCACGGACCCGGCGCGCGTCCGGGTCCGGGTCATCCTACTGACGTCGGGGCCTCGTCCTCCGGCGGGACCGGAACCTGGACAGCGGGTGCCGGACGGCCGCCCGGTGCGGCCGGCAGACGCTCGGCTTCGGAGCCGGCGGCCGGGTGCCCGGTCGCGATACGGGCCTTCTGCGTGGCCGCGTACACGTCGACGTACTCCTGGCCGGACAGGCTCATGATCGCGTACATGATCTCGTCGGTGACCGACCGCAGGATGAAGCGGTCGTTCTCCATGCCGCGGTAGCGCGAGAAGTCGAGCGGCTCGCCGATGACGATGCCGATGCGCATGACCTTCGGGATGCGTCGTCCCATCGGCTGCGCGACGTCGGTGCCGACCATCGCCACCGGGACGACGGGCGCGCCGGACTCGAGCGCGAGGCGCGCGACGCCGGTCTTGCCGCGGTACAGCCGGCCGTCGGGGCTGCGCGTGCCCTCGGGGTAGATCCCGAACAGGCCCCCCTCCGAGAGGCGGCGCAGGCCCGTGCGCAGCGCGGCCTCGCCCGCCTTGCCGCCGCCACGGTCCACCGGGATCGTGCCGACCCCGCGCATGAACCCGGCCGTCATGCGGCCCTTGAGCCCGCGACCCGTGAAGTACTCCTGCTTGCCGATGAACACGATCTCCCGGTCGAGCGCGAGCGGCAGGAAGAACGAGTCGATGACGGCCAGGTGGTTGCTCGCCAGGATCGCCCCGCCCTCGGCGGGCACGTGCTCGGCGCCGCGCACCCAGGGGCGGTAGACCAGCCGCAGCAGCGGCCCGACGAACACCCGCTTCATCAACCAGTAGAACAACGTGTCTCCTCGCTCGCCGTCCGGCGCCGACCGCGGAAGGCCGGAACGTCGGGTCCGACTCTAGAGTGCTCCCATGGACGCACGTCCCGACGACGACGCCGGCGCCGACGACGCGGCCGCGGCGAAGCCCGCTGCGGACGACGTCACCGGCCCCGGCGACGACCGCTCCGCCGCGCCGCCGGACCCGGCCGACGCACCGACGCAGCCCACGGACGACGAGGTGTGGGCCTCGCTCGTCGCACGGCTGAGCGACGTCGACGTGCCCGACGAGCCGCGGGGCACGCGCGTCGTGCGGTCGGCGGCGCGCGACGAGCCGCGTGCCGACCAGGGCGCCGACGCCCCCGCCCTGCCGCCCGAGCTCAGCGGCCGGGACTGGGACGGGACGTCGCAGTACGACGCGGCCGAGGCCGACGTCGACGACCTCGAGCACTTCGTCCCGCAGGACCCGGGGCCGGTGCTCGGGGGCGATCCGCTGCTGACGCTCGCCTGGACGGCCGCCGTGGGCGTGCCGCTGTTCCTGCTGGTGGTCGTCGTCGCGTGGCGCGACGCGCCGCCGCTGCTCGTGCGCACCGCGGTCGGGCTGTTCGTCGCGGCCGTGGCCGTGCTGGTGTGGCGCATGCCGCACCGCCGCGACCCGTCGGACGACGACGGCGCCGTCGTCTGACCCGGTCGCGGGC
>JAEYNO010000321.1 GCA_023412515.1 Actinomycetes bacterium | reverse complement strand
GCGTCGACCGCGTCGCGCACGCCGGGGAGCGCGGCCAGGTCGGCGAGCGGGTCGGCCGCGGCGCCGCTCACGCCGTGAACGTCGCCTCGCCGCGCTCGGGCAGCGCGGCGTCGAGGCGCGCGCGCATCGACGCGGACATCGGCGGCAGATCGTCGAGGTCGTACCAGGCGGCGTCGGTGTTCTCGCCGTCGGCGGGTGCGGGCACGCCCGACTCCCAGCGGCAGCGGAACGTCAGGTCGAGGTACACCGACCGGTCGCCGTTGTCGTACACGACGGGCCCGACGACGCCCACGTGCGCGAGCCGCTGCGCGGTCGCCACGACGTCGGCCTCCTCGAGGACCTCGCGGACCGCCGCGACGGCAGGCTCCTCGGCCGGGTCGACGATGCCCGTGACGGGCGTCCACTCGCCGGTGTCGGCGCGGCGCACCAGCAGCACCTGGGTGCGCGCGTCGTGCTCGCGCAGCACGACGGCGGTGACGCCGGGCAGCCACAGCTGGTCGTGCCCCACGCGCTCGCGCAGGGCCAGGACGAAGGGCGGGGTGGGCACGCGCCGATGCTACGGGCACGGCGCCCGGGCGGACCGCCGCGCACGCGTCCACAATGTCGGCATGGTCTCCGCGCCCTCCGTGTCGTCGTCCATCACCGCCCGCCTGGAGGTGCAGGCCCGGCCCACGGCGGTGTCGGACCTCACGACCGCGATCGAGCGCGCGGGCGGCATCGTCACGGCGCTCGACGTCACGGCGTCGTTCACCGAGACCATGACGGTCGACGTCACGTGCGCGACGCGCGACGCCGACCACGCGGCCGACGTCGTGCGCGCGCTCGAGGGCCTCGATGGCGTGACGGTGCAGCGCGTCTCCGACCGCACGTTCCTCATGCACCTGGGCGGCAAGCTGTCGATCGAGTCGAAGGTGCCGCTGCGCAACCGCGACGACCTGTCGATGGCGTACACGCCCGGCGTCGCGCGCGTGTGCCAGGCCATCGCCGAGCACCCCGAGGACGCACGCCGCCTCACCATCAAGCGGAACACCATCGCGGTGGTCACCGACGGCACGGCCGTGCTGGGCCTCGGCGACATCGGCCCGCTCGCGGCGCTGCCCGTCATGGAGGGCAAGGCGGTGCTGTTCAAGCGGTTCGCCGACATCGACGCGTTCCCGATCTGCCTCGACACGACCGACGTCGACCGGATCGTCGACACGGTCGTCGCGATCGCGCCCGCGTTCGCGGGCATCAACCTCGAGGACATCTCGGCGCCGCGCTGCTTCGAGGTCGAGCGCCGGCTGCGCGAGCGGCTCGACGTGCCGGTGTTCCACGACGACCAGCACGGCACCGCGATCGTCGTCGTCGCGGCGCTGCGCAACGCGCTGCGCGTGGTCGGCAAGCGGCTCGCCGACGTGCGGGTCGTGATGTCCGGCGCCGGCGCGGCCGGCACGGCGGTGCTCAAGCTGCTGCTCGCCGCGGGAGCGCGGGACGTCGTCGTCGCGGACGTCGAGGGCGTGATCCACCGCGAGCGGCCCGGCCTGAGCCCGTCGCTGCGGTGGACCGCCGAGGCCACCAACCACCGGGGCGTCACGGGCACGCTGCGCGACGCGGTCGTCGGGGCCGACGTGTTCGTCGGGCTGTCCGCGCCCGACGTGCTGACGGGCGACGACGTCGCGCGCATGGCGCCCGACGCGATCGTGTTCGCGCTCGCCAACCCGCGGCCCGAGGTCGACCCGGACGACGCCGCGCGGCACGCCGCCGTCGTGGGGACCGGGCGGTCGGACTTCGCCAACCAGATCAACAACGTGCTCGCGTTCCCGGGCGTGTTCCGCGGCCTGCTCGACGCGCAGTCGCACCGCATCACCGACGCGATGCTGCTGGCGGCGGCGGAGGCGCTCGCGTCGACGGTTCGCCCGGAGGAGCTCAACCCGACGTACATCGTCCCGAGCGTGTTCCACCCCGACGTGACGTCGGTGGTCGCGGCGGCCGTGCGCCGCGCGGCCGAGGCCGACGGCTCGGGCCGCGAGCCGCGCGCCGCGACCGGCGAGATCGCGGCGGTGCGCCTGCGCGAGCACGACTGACCCTGCGCACGCACGCTGCACGGCCGGAACTTTCGTCCCACGTCCGGGCTCCGACCACGCACGACGATGGACGCGTGCTGAGCATCCCCGAGGCAGTCGCCGCGCACGGCGACGGCGCCGTCCACAAGGTCGAGCTGACCCGCACCCCCGGGCTCTTCCTCGTCCGCACCATGCTCGCCGGCGCCTACATCGGCATCGGCGTGCTCATCATGGTGACCGCCGGCGGTCCGCTGACGGTGGCCGGGTCGCCGTGGGCGCCGCTCGTCAACGGCGCGGTGTTCGGCATCGCGCTCATGGTCGTGCTGGTCGCGGGCGGCGAGCTCGCGACGAGCGCGATGATGATCCTCACGCAGGGCGCGATGCTCGGCCGGGTCGGCTGGGGCCGCGCGGGGCTCACGCTGCTCGCGTGCCTGGCCGGCAACCTGCTGGGCGCGATGGCGTTCGCGGGGCTGCTGCACGTGTCGGGCGTGCTCGCGCCGGGCACCGCCGGCGGCGAGGCGATCGCGCGGATGATCGCGCACAAGGCCGAGGCGTCGACGCTGCAGCTCGTGGTCCGCGGCGTGCTGTGCAACGTCATGGTGTGCCTCGCGGTGTGGTGCTGGGCCCGCCTGACCAGCGAGATCGCGCGGATCGCGGCCGTGTTCGCGTGCGTGCTGGTGTTCATCACGTCCGGCTTCGAGCACGTCGTGGCCAACATGACGACGTTCTCGCTCGGGCTGTACGGCGGCCTGCCGCACGCCACCGTCGCCGAGTTCGCCCGGAACGTGCTCGCGGTCGGGCTGGGCAACACGATCGGCGGCGGGCTGCTCGTGGGCGCCGCGTACGCGTACGGGGTGCGGCGCGTCGTCGCCACCGAGACGCTCGTCGTGCCGGACGGCGCCGCGCACGTGCCGCAGCCGGAGGCCGCGGGGACCGCGGCCCGCTGACGGCTCGGGCCCGGCCGACGGT
>JAEYNO010000459.1 GCA_023412515.1 Actinomycetes bacterium | reverse complement strand
GCTCGAGATCGTCGCCGAGGACGGGGCGTCCGAGCCGACGGTCTTCGCCGAGAAGGCCGAGAAGCTCATCTCGTCCGACTGCGTCGCCGCGGTCTTCGGCGGCTGGACGTCCTCCTCGCGCAAGGCGATGCTGCCGGTCTTCGAGTCCCGCGACTCGCAGCTCTTCTACCCCGTGCAGTACGAGGGCCTCGAGGCGTCGCCGAACATCTTCTACACCGGTGCGACGACCAACCAGCAGATCATCCCCGGCATGGACTACCTCAAGGAGCAGGGCAAGACGAAGGTCTTCCTCGTCGGCTCCGACTACGTCTTCCCGCGCACCGCGAACAAGATCATCAACGCGTACGCCGAGGCCAACGGCATCGAGATCGTCGGCGAGGAGTACGCCCCGCTCGGGCACACCGACTTCGCGACGATCGTCAACAAGCTCAAGTCCTCGGGCGCCGACGCGGTGTTCAACACCCTCAACGGCGACTCCAACGTCGCGTTCTTCAAGGAGTACAAGAACGTCGGGCTCACCGCCGAGGCGGTGCCGGTGGTCTCCGTCTCGATCGCCGAGGAGGAGGTCGGCGGCATCGGCGTCGCCAACATAGTCGGCCCGCTCACCGCCTGGAACTACTACCAGACGGTCGACTCGCCCACGAACGAGGCGTTCGTGGCCGCGTTCAAGGAGAAGTACGGCGACGACCGGCCCACATCCGACCCGATGGAGGCCGCGTACACGTCGCTGTACCTGTGGAAGGGCATGGTCGAGAAGGCCGAGTCCTTCGACGTCGCCGACATCCAGGAGGCCGCGGACGGCGTGACGTTCGACGCCCCCGAGGGCGCCGTCACCGTCAACGGCGACAACCACCACATCGCCAAGACCGCGTACATCGGCAAGATCGACGCCGACGGCCTCATCTACCCGGTGTGGGAGTCCGACGGCCCCATCGAGCCGGACCCGTTCCTCGAGGGCTACGACTGGGCCGAGGGCCTGTCCTGACCGCCCGCCGGAACCCGGCGGCCCCACCCCGCACCCGCGCGTGACCGCGGCGACCCGGCCGGCCCGACCCCTCGGTCGCGCCGGGTCGCCGCCCGCGGGCACGCCCCACCCACCACGACGAAGGCGGTGCGCATGGACGCGCTGTTCCCCCAGCTCTTCGCGGGCCTGAGCCTCGGCTCGGTGCTGCTGCTCGCCGCTCTCGGCCTCGCGCTGACGTTCGGCCAGATGGGCGTCATCAACATGGCGCACGGCGAGTTCATGATGGCGGGCGCCTACACGGCGTTCGTGCTGCAGGGCCTCGTCGGCGACCCGGGCGTCTCGCTGCTCGTCGCGCTGCCGCTCGGCTTCCTGGTCGGCGGCCTGCTCGGCCTGCTGCTCGAGGTCACGCTGATCTCCCGCATGTACCGGCGGCCGCTCGACACGCTGCTCGTGACGTTCGGCGTCGCGCTCGTGCTGCAGCAGCTCGCGCGCGACGTGTTCGGTGCCCCCAACGTCGACGTGCGCGCCCCCGCGTGGCTGCAGGGCGCCGTGCCCGTGCTCGGCATGGACCTGCCGCGCACGCGCCTGTTCATCCTCGCGCTCGCCGTGACGTGCGTCGTCGTGCTCGCGCTGGTCCTGCGGCTCACGCCGCTCGGCCGGCGCATCCGCGCGACCGTGCAGCACCGCGACCTGGCCGAGGCGTCCGGCGTCTCGACGCGCGCGACCGACCGGCTCACGTTCTTCATCGGCTCGGGTGTCGCCGGGGTCGCGGGCGTCGCGCTCACGCTGCTCGGGTCGATCGGGCCGACGCTCGGCACCAGCTACGTCGTCGACGCGTTCCTCGTCGTCGTCGTCGGCGGCATCGGCCAGCTCAAGGGCGCGGTGGTCGCGGCGTTCTCGCTGGGCCTGCTGCAGGCGACGTTCGAGTACTCGACGACCGCGTCGCTCGCGAAGGTGCTCGTGTTCGTCGTCGTCGTCGCGTTCCTGCAGGTCCGGCCGCAGGGCCTGGTCTCCGTCCGCACGCGGAGCCTCGCGTGAGCGCGCCGGCCGTGGTCCCGTCCCGGACCGGTGCCGCCGGCACGCCGCCCTGGTGGCGGCACCCGCGCGTGCGCGTGTGGGGCGGGTTCGCGCTCGCGGCCGTCGTGCTGCTGGGCGTCGCGCCCGTCGTCCTGAGCGACTTCCGCCTCAACCTGCTCGCCAAGTTCCTGTGCCTCGCGATGGTCGCGGTCGGGATCGGTCTGGCGTGGGGCCGCGGCGGCATGCTCGTGCTGGGGCAGGGCGTGTTCTTCGGCCTCGGCGGCTACCTCATGGCGATGCACATGAAGCTCGCCGACGCCGGCCCCGGCGGCGTGCCGGACTTCATGCTGCTGTACGGCGACGGCGTGGTCCCCGCGTGGTGGGAGCCGCTGCGCGACCCCGTCGTCACGGTGCTCGCGGTCCTGCTGGTGCCCGCCGGCGTCGCGACGCTGCTGGGGCTCGCCGTGTTCCGGCGGCGCGTGCGCGGCGCGTACTTCGCGATCCTGTCGCAGGCGCTCGCGGCGGCGTTCGCGATCCTGCTGATCGGGCAGCAGAAGGTCACGGGCGGCACCAACGGGCTCAACGGGTTCCGGTCGTTCTTCGGGTACGACCTCGCCGACCCGGTGAACAAGCGGATGCTCTACTACGTCGCCGCGGGCGTGCTGCTCGTCATGGTCGCCGTGGTGCGGCTGCTCGTGGTGTCGCGGTTCGGCGAGCTGCTCGTCGCGGTGCGGGACCAGGAGAACCGCGTGCGGTTCCTCGGCTACGACCCCGCGAACGTCAAGGTCGTCGCCTACGCGGTCGCGGCGTGCTTCGCGGGAGTCGGCGGCGCGCTGTTCGCCCCGGTCGTCGGCATCGTCTCGCCCGCCGACGTCGGCGTGGTCCCGTCCATCGGGTTCCTCGTCGGGGTCGCGATCGGCGGCCGCGCGACGCTGCTGGGCCCCGTGCTCGGCGCGGTCGCGGTCTCGTGGGCGCAGTCCGGGCTCTCCGAGCAGTTCCCGTCGTTCTGGACCTACTTCCAGGGGGCGCTGTTCGTCCTCGTCGTCGCGTTCCTGCCCAACGGGCTCGCCACGCTCGGCGCGCTGCGGCGGCGGCGCGGGGCGGCCGCCGCCGGCCCGGGCGACGCACCGGCGGACCCGCCGGCCGGCAG
>JAEYNO010000449.1 GCA_023412515.1 Actinomycetes bacterium | reverse complement strand
CTCGGGGAGAGACGCGTGCGCGACGACGGGCGGGGGTCAGATCGCGGCGCCCACCAGGAAGCCGCCGTTGATGGCCTCGCCGACCTTCGCGGGGCTCACGCAGTCGCCGACCGTGCGCACGGTGCGGCCGGCCGCGGTCAGCTGCTCGGCCAGCGTCGCGGCGGGACGCACGCCGAACGCGGTGACGACCGTGTCGGCGTCGACCCGCACGTCGCCCTCGGGGCCGCGCGCGACGACGCCCTGCGCGTCGACCGACAGCACGGTGTGCGCGGTGAGCGTGCGGACGCCCGCGGCGGCCAGGTCGCGCAGCAGCGTGATGCGGTTGATGACGATGAGGTCGCGCGCGATCTCGTCGGTCATCTCGACGATCGTGACGTCGCGACCGGCCTGCGCGAGCTCGAGCGCCAGGTCGGCGCCCGACAGGCCGCCCCCGGCGACGACGACGCGCTGCCCCAGGTCGGCGCCGAGGTGCGCCTCGATGACGCCCACGACGTTCGGGCCGTCGATGCCGGGGATCGTGCCGGGCACCAGCGGCGTGGAGCCGGTGGCGAGCACGATCTCGTCGGCGCCCGCGAGCTCCGGGGAGTCCGCGGTGATCTCGACGCCGAGGTGCACGGTGACGGGCAGGCGCGCGATCTGCCGCTCCCACCAGCCGATCATCGCGTGCAGCTCCTTCTTGAAGTCCGGCGTCGCGGCCGGGCGCAGCACGCCGCCCAGCGCGGCGTCGCGCTCGTAGACGTCGACGCGGTGGCCGCGCTCGGCGGCGACGCGCGCGGCCTCGAGCCCGGCGGGCCCGCCGCCCACGACGACGACGTGCTTGGGGGTCTGCGCCGGGGTGAGCACGCGCTCGCGCTCGAACCCGACCTGCGCGTTGACCGAGCAGCCGATCGGCAGCGCGAAGAACGCGTTGCCGACGCACATCGCGTTGCAGCGGATGCAGGGGCGGATGTCCTCGCGGCGGCCGGCGGCGAGCTTGGCGCACCACTGCGGGTCGGCGATGAGGCCGCGCCCGACGCCCGCGACGTCGGCGTGGCCGGCCGCGAGCACCTGCTCGGCGGTGTCGGGGTCGAGGTTGCCGCACGCGACGACGGGGATGTCGACGACCTCCTTGAGGGCCTGCGCGGCGGGGACCATGCAGCCGTCGCCCAGGTAGTACGGCGGGAAGACGTAGTCCATGGCCTCGTACGAGCCGTCGTCGGCGAGGATGAAGTCGAGGCCGGCCGCGGCGAGCACGACGGCGATGCGCTGCGACTCCTCGCGCGTGCGGCCGCCGGGGAACTTGTGGTCGACCGACAGGCGGAAGCTCACGGGCAGACCGGGGGCGGCGGCCTTGACGGCCTGGATGATCTCGACCGCGAACCGGCAGCGGTTCTCGACCGAGCCGCCGTACTGGTCCTCGCGGCGGTTCCACGCCGGGGTGAGGAACTGGTCGATGAGGTAGCCCGTGTGGCCGTGGATGTCGAGCGCGTCGATCCCGGCGGCCTGGGCGCGCGCGGCGGCCTCGCCGAAGCGGCGGACGATCGTCGCGATCTCGTCGACCTCGAGCGGGCGGCACAGCACCTCGGGGTGCGCGTAGTGCGGGTTGTCGGACGCCGAGATCGGCAGGCGCTCGGGGTCGACGACGTTGATGTTGCGGCCCAGCCCGGCGGTGAGCTGCAGCGACACGCGCCCGCCGACCGCGTGGATCGACGTCGCGAGGGCCGTCAGGCCGGGGATCGCGTCGTCGGTGTCGACGCGGCACAGGCCGGGGTTGATCTGCTCGTAGTCCTGCGACACGGCGGCGATGCCGGTCATGACGAGGCCGACGCCGCCGGCGGCGCGCTCGGTGTAGTAGGCGATCTCCCGCTCGGTGAACAGGCCCTCGTGCGTGCCCATCTCGGTGCCCATGGGGAGCATCACGACGTGGTTGGGCAGCTCGAGCGAGCCGAGGGTCAGGGGGGCGAGCAGGTGGGGGTACGAGGACACGGGGGGCCTCCTCCGGCGTCGGGGGCGGTTGACGACGTGTCGATCGTCCGTCGGGTTTTCGGGGCGCCTGCGGGACGGTGGTCCTGAGTACCTACTCGGTAGGTGGGTTCGTCCGGGTGCGGACGGGGTGAAGCACGGCGCCGACCGCGGATGGGAGCGCGGCCACGAGCCGCCGACGACGATCCGGGTGCGCGCGGGCCTCAACGCGACGCCGTCACGAGCCGATCCCCTCCACGTGACCCCCGACGACCTGCCGCGCTCCCCCACGGGGCGCGTGCCGCAGTGGGTCGTCGACGAGGCCGCGAGCCGGCAGGTGCCGCCGCACGCGTGGGCGCCCGCACCGGGCGTCCCGCCGCCGCCCCGCAGGCGCGCGCGCCGCCCGCTCGGCCAGCGGATCCTCACGGTCGTGTCCCTCGCGCTGCTCGGGTGGGTGGTGGTCACCGGCCCGCTCCCCGCCCTGCTGCGCTCGGCGGACCTCCCCTGGCTCGACGGCGTGGTCGCCGGACGCGTGCCCGAGCCCACGCCGGACGTCGTCGCGCTCGCGGACGACATGCACCTCACCGAGCACGGCCGCGAGCTGCTGTACCGCGCCCGGCCCGAGCTGCTCGACGCCGCCCGGTTCGCGGGGCGCTGCGACCGCCCCGACACGACGGCCGCCGAGGGCGGGGCGGTCGGCTGCTACGTCGGCCCCGACGGCGCCGACCTGCGGCACGCGGACGGGGCGATCGTCGTCTACCGGCCCGACGACACGCGCCTGCACGGGTTCGTCGTCACGACCGCGGCGCACGAGCTGCTGCACGCCGCGTGGGACGACCTCGCGGCCGCCGAGCGCACCGAGGTCACGCCCCTGCTCGAGGCCGTCGTCGCCGGTCTCGACCCCGCCGACCCGCTGCACGAGCAGCTCACCGGGTCCGTCGGGCCCTACCCCGAGAGCCGGCCCACCGAGCTGTTCGCGTACGTCGGCACGCAGGTCTGGCGGCCCGGCGGCCTCGGCCCGCGCGTCGAGGAGCTGTACGCGCGGTACGTCGCCGACCGCGAGGCGCTCGTCGCGGTGCACACCGGGTTCCGGGGCATGCTCGACGCCGTCTCGGCCGAGGTCGCCTCCGCGCAGGGTGCGCTCGACGCCCGGGGCCTCACCCAGGTCCTCGACCAGAAGCGGTACGACGCCGACGTCGCAGCGCTCGCGAGCTACCGCGCGGCGCTCGAGCAGCAGGAGACGCAGGTCGCCGCGATGGCACCCCGCGAGCGCGACCGGCTCCTGCTGTCGTGGACGTGGCGCGACGGGACCGTGCTGCCGTCGTCGCCCGCCGAGCGGACCCTCGCCCGCGCACGCGAACTGCTCGCGCGCGACGAGGCCGAGCTCACCGCCCGCGCCGAGACGCTCGCGGCGACGGCCGCGGAGATCGCCGCCGAGGAGGCACGGGTCGCCGCGCTGCGCGCCGACGCCGACGCGCTGTGGGCGCAGCTGGACCCGGTGGGCTGACGGCGGCACCGCGGCCCGAGGTCGCCCGCCGTCCTCCCTGAGACGTACCCGCCGCACCGGCGCGGTTCGGCCTCACGGGCGTCCCGGCGCACCACCGGCTCTTCCTACCGTCGGGGCAACCGAACGAGGAGGAGCCATGATCGAGGCCCACCACCTGACCAAGCGGTACGGACCGCGCACCGCCGTGGACGGCATGACGTTCACCGTCCGGCCCGGGCGGGTCACCGGTTTCCTCGGGCCCAACGGGGCCGGGAAGTCCACGACCATGCGCATGATCGTGGGGCTCGACCGACCCACGAGCGGCCGCGTCACCGTCAACGGGGCGCCGTACGCGCGGCACCGCGCACCGCTGGGCGAGGTCGGCGTGCTGCTCGACGCGAAGGCCGTGCACCCGGGGAGGTCGGCGCGCGCGCACCTGCGGGCGCTCGCCGCGACGCACGGCATCGGCGACGCGCGCGTCGACGAGGTCGTCGAGCTCGCGGGCCTCGGCGCGGTCGCGCACGTGCGCGCCGGGCGGTTCTCGCTCGGCATGGGGCAGCGCCTCGGGATCGCGGCCGCGCTGCTCGGCGACCCCGCGACGCTCGTCCTCGACGAACCCGTCAACGGGCTCGACCCCGAGGGCGTGCTGTGGGTGCGGACGCTGCTGCGCGCGCTCGCCGCCGAGGGGCGCACCGTGCTGCTGTCGTCGCACCTCATGAGCGAGATGGCGCTCACGGCGGACCACCTGGTCGTCGTGGGGCGCGGGCGGGTCGTCGCCGACGCACCCGTCGCCGACGTCGTCGCGCGGGCCGGCACCGCGGCCGTGCGCGTGCGCACCCCCGACACCGCG
>JAEYNO010000293.1 GCA_023412515.1 Actinomycetes bacterium | reverse complement strand
GCGCGAGGTCGTCGCGGGGCTCGCCGAGCGGCTGGGACGGCCCGTGACGGTCGGGTACGGCGCGGGCGCGCACCCGCGCGTCCCCGTCGCGATCGCCGACGCGCGTGCCGCCCTGGCCCCGGGTGGGCGCGTCGTCGTGGCGTCCTACCTGCTGGCGCCCGGGTTCTTCCTCGACCGCGTGCACGAGGCGGGTGCAGACGCCGTGACGGCGCCCCTGGCCCCGGACGTGCGCCTCGCGCAGATCGCGCTCGACCGGTTCGACGAGGTCAGCGCGCAGGCGTCGGCGACGTGGGTGCCGAGCGCGTCGCGCGCGGGAGCGTGAGCAGCGCCGACGCGACGAGGTCCTGGACCTCCTCGTCGGTGAGCCCCGCGGCGCGCGCGGTCTCGACGAACGCGACGGCGGAGTCGGCGGCGCTGGTCCGTGCCCGCGACGGCGCGGGCGCGGTCACGACCGTGCCGACCCGGCGACGCGTCGTCACGAGGCCTGCCGCCTCGAGCTCGCGGTAGGCCCGCGCGACCGTGCCCGGCGCGATGCCGAGGTCGTTGGCCAGGGCGCGCACGGTCGGCAGGCGCTCGCCGTCGGCGAGCAGCCCGGCGGCGACCAGGGCCGCGACCTGGGTGCGCAGCTGCTCGTAGTGCGGCGTGCTCGCCGCGAGGTCGAGCGTGATCCGCAGGCTCATAGGGTCACCGCCACGGCACGACGGTCCGCGTCGTCACGACCCGCGTCGGCGGGCCCGGCCTCGGTGGGCCGGGGCGCGCCCCGGCGGGCGGCGACCACGGCACCGGTGACCCAGGCGGCGTGCGCCGTGAGCAGCAGCCCGGTCGCGGCGATCGAGAGCAGCGAACCGGCCCGGTCGACACCGTCGAGGGGTCCCGTCGAGGCGAGGTCGTGCACCGCACGGAAGGTCATGAGGAGCACGCCGGCGACCGTGAACGCGAACGCGAGCTGGACGCCCCGCAGCACCCGCGCGGCGCTGGCGCGCCGCAGCGCGAGGTCCCAGGTGCCGTCGACGTCGGCGACCGCGGGCCGCGTCGCGACGACGCGCAGCGTCAGGTACGTGAGCCCCAGCACGGCCGCAGCGGTGAGAGCGAGCGGCACCGCGAACCAGGTGCCGGGGTAGGGGGCGCCGGTCGTGGTCCAGCCGCGCAGCGTCCGCTCGACGTGCCGCGGTCCTGACGCCGTGAGGCAGCCGAGCGCGAGCAGCGCTGCGAGGACGCCCGCCCACACGAGAACCGCGCGGCGCAGGTGACGGGGTGCGACGTCCGCGACGGTGCGGGAGGTCAGGGAGGCGGTGCGCAGCTCGCCGCCGGGACGCGGATGGGTGCGCTCGCCGAGGGCGTGCACCGCGAGGAAGACGGCGGCGGCGGCGAGCGGCGTGCACGCGACGACGCGGTCGTCGACGCCGCCGCGCCCCAGCAGCAGCCACGCGGCGGTACCGACGACGGCGAGCAGGAGCGCGGCCGCGGCGGTCGCCGCGGTCAGCGTCCCGTGCCGGAGCGCACGGGTCGCGGACGTCGAGGGCGCGACGGTGCGGCGCGCGTCGAGCACCAGCAGCGCGGCGGGGCAGAGCACGGCCAGGAGGCCGGCGACGAGCAGGGAGGTCGAGACGGACACGGCGCCACCGTTCTGTTGATTGAGCATGCACAATAAACAATGGTCGACGGGTCGTCGACCGTCAAGTCCCCGACCGGATCCGGCGCACCGGCGTGCACGCCGCACCGCCCGGTGTGACGGTGGACGGCATGAGCGAGCAGACCACGGGCTACGACCCCGCGCAGGACCCGGACGCCGACCCCGCCAGCCTCAACCCGCGCACGGGTGCGCAGGCCGCCGGCGGCGACGAGCAGGACGTCGACACCGATGCCGAGCCCGCCAACCTCAACCCGCGCGCCGAGGGCGCCGACGACGGGGGGCCGGCGTGAGAGGCCCCCGCGGAGCAGCCGTCCCCGCGCCCGCGGTCCACGAGGCCCCGTCCTGACCCCCACGGCCACCGGCTCGCCGTCGCGCGTCGGCCCCCGCGACCTCGTCACCCTCGGCCCGGTCGACCAGGCACGGGTCCTGTCGACCGTGCTGGCCCCGCTCGTCGCGCAGGGCGCGATCGTGTGCCGGCCCCGCGTCGTCGCGCTCGCCGAGCGCCTGCGCAGCGACGCCCGCGCCGCCGACGTGCTCCACGACCTCGCCGAGCGTCACGGGCGCCGCCCCGTCGCGCTGACGCTCGGCACCCGGCGCCTCGTGCTGCCGCTGCACCACGACGACGCGCGCGCCGTGCTCGACGCGTCGCCCGCGCCGTTCTCGCCCGCCTCGGCGGAGAAGCGGGCGGCCCTCGCGCACTTCCAGCCGCGCGCCGTCCTCATCAGCCCCGCCGCGGTCCGCCCCCCGCTGCGGGCGTGGAACGAGCACGCGCTCGAGACCGGCGCCCCCGTGCACTCGGCCGCGCGCGGCGTCGTGCCCACGCTCCACGGCATCGCCGCCGACCTCGCCGCGACCGCCCGGGCGCGCGGCACCCTCACGTTCGACGACGCCGACGGCCCGCTGTGGTCCGCCGCGCTCGCGGTCACGCTCGGACCCGACGCCCGGCACGACGCCCGCCTGGTCGACGAGCTGCAGACGCTGCGACGGCGCGCCAACTGGGCGTTCGCCGTCCCGCAGCGACGCGCGCTGCGCGCCCGGTTCACGCGGCACGTGCTCGACCGCGTGCGGCACGCCCCGGCCGACAGC
>JAEYNO010000284.1 GCA_023412515.1 Actinomycetes bacterium | reverse complement strand
GTGCGCACGACGCCGCGACCGGCGCCGCGACCCTCGACGGCGGCCTGCAGCAGCTCGCGCCCGGCGCGGGCACCCTGCGCGACGGGCTCGCGTCCCTCGACGAGAAGGCGAAGGTGCTGCCCGCGTCCGCGACCGCGCTCGCCGACGGCGCGAAGCGCGTCGCGGGCGGCGTCACCGCGCTGCAGCAGCTGCGCGCCGCGAACCCCGACATGACGCTCGCGCAGCTCGACGCGGTCCTGCAGTCCCAGGGATCGAGCATCGACGCGCTCGCGGCCGGTGCGGGTGCGGTCAGCACCGGCGCGGGCCAGCTCTCGGCGTCCGCGACGCCGCTCGCGAGCGGCGTCTCCCAGCTGCACGCGGGGGCCGACCGGCTCGCGTCGGGCCTCGGCGACGCGGCCACCGGTGCGACCACGCTGCGCACGGGCCTGGCGCGGCTCGACCAAGGTGCCGCCTCCGCGGCCTCCGGCGCCCGCGACCTGGCGACGGGCGCGCAGAGCCTCGCGGCGGGCGTCGCGCAGCTCGACACCGGTGCGCACACGCTCGCCGACGGCACGTCGACGCTCGCGTCAGGGCTCGGCACCGCCGCGGGCAAGGCCGGTCAGCTCGCCGACGGCGCCGCGCAGGTGGCCGACGGCGCCGCGACGCTCCGCACGGGCGCGTCCACGGCGGCGGCCGGGTCCACGACGCTCGCCGACGGCGCGCAGACCCTCGCCGAGGGTGCCGGCACGTTCGCCTCGACCCTGCAGGACGGCGCGGCGAAGGCCCCGTCGTTCACGCCGGACCGCGTCGAGCGCACGGCCGACGCCGTCGCGACGCCCGTCACGCTCGACGAGACGACGCACCACGAGGTGCAGGGCTTCGGCGAGGGCTTCGCGCCGTTCTTCATCGCGCTCGCGACGTTCGTCGGCGCGCTCATCACGTGGCTGATCCTGCGGCCGCTGCCGCGCCGCCCGCTCGCGTCCGGCGTCTCGGGCCTGCGGACCGTGCTGACCGGGTACCTGCCGGCCGCCGCGGTCGGCGTCGTGCAGGTCGTCGTCATGATGCTCGTGCTGGTGCTCGGCATCGGCATGCAGCCCGTGCACCTGATCGGCATGGCGGCGTTCGTCCTGCTCACCACGCTCGCGTTCCTCGCGCTGCAGCAGATGTTCGTGGTGCTGCTCGGCACGGCCGCGGGTCGCGTGGTCGCGCTCGTGCTGCTCATGCTGCAGCTGTCGTCCTCGGGCGGCACGTACCCCGTCGAGACCACGCCCGGGTTCTTCCAGGCGCTGCACCCGTTCATGCCGGCCACCTACGTGGTCGACGGCCTGCGCGAGCTCGTCGGCGGCGGCGTCGACCAGCGGCTGTGGGCGGCGGTGCTGGTCATGTCAGCATTGCTGATCGGCTCGCTCGCGGTGAGCGCGTGGTCCGCGCGCCGGCAGAAGGTGTGGACGATCGCCCGGCTCCACCCCGAGCTGAGCGTGTAGCGGACGACGGACGACGGACGACGAGGAGGCACCGTGGCACGCCGACCGACCCGGCAGGCGATCCTGGACGCGGCGATCACCGTGGCGGCCCGCCGCGGCATCACCGGCGCGTCGATGGACGAGGTTGCGGAGGAGGCGCAGGTCGCCAAGGGCAGCCTCTACTACAACTTCGACTCCAAGGACGCGCTGTTCTCCGAGGTGCTGCGCACCGGGTTCACGCGGCTCGTCGACACCGTGTCCGCGGCGCGGACCGGCCTCACCGGCCGGGCCGCGCTGCGGTCCGTCGCGGTCGCGACCATGACCCTGCTGCAGACCAACCCCGAGCTCGCCAAGCTCATGGCGGCCGAGCTGTTCCGCACCGACCGGACGTGGGGCGACGCGCTCGCGCCCATCCGCTCGGACGTCGCGGTGCACTTCCGCGACGTGCTGCGCGAGGTCCGCGCCGAGCAGGGTTCGGCCCCGGAGACGGTCACCGGCATCTCGGGCGCCGCGCTGCTGGGTGCGCTCGCCGTCGCGAGCCTCGACTGGCTGCTGTTCCACCCGGACCTGGACGTCCAGGTGGCCGTCGACGAGGTGCTGGTGACCGTCGGCGCGTGAGCGCCCTCGTTCCGCCCTCGTCCTGCTCCCGCACCGGATCGCGGTCGCGGGACGCGCGCCCGGGGCAGGTCTGGTGCAATGGGTCGGTGCTGCTGCGGATCGAGTCCCGTCGCGGGTCGGTCCCGAAGGCCCGTCACTGGGTCAACGACCGGACCCGCGAGCTCGGGATGTCGCCCGGCAGCATCGCGACCGTCGAGCTGCTGACGAGCGAGCTGGTGACGAACGCGGTGCGCCACGGGTCCTCCGAGGCCATCACGGTGAGCGTCGAGTCGACCCGCACGACGTGCACGGTCGCGGTGACCGACGCGGGCGACGCGCTGCCCGTGGTCCGGTCGAGCGGGCCGCACGTGCCGGGCGGGCACGGCATGCGCCTGGTCGAGCGGCTCGCGGCGCGCTGGGGCGTGCGCCCCGAGCGCGGCGGCGGCAAGACCGTGTGGTTCACGGTGCCGCTCGAGGGCTGACGCGCGCGACGCGCACCCCGGGCGGGACCGGGCTCAGACCAGCTCGACCAGCGAGTCCAGGCCCGTGAGCGTGAGCACGTCGCTCACCTGACCGCTCGCGCCCCGCACCCGCACGCGGTCGGGCGCCGCCGCGGCCGCGAGCGAGGCGACCAGGCCGATGAAGCCCGAGTCGATGTACCCGGCGCCCGAGACGTCGACGGTGCGGACGCCCTCGGCGGCGAGCCGCCGGCCGGTCTCGGTCCGGGCGGCGCCGACGTGCTCCGCGAGGCCCTCGACCACGAAGACGTCGATCTCGCCCGTCGCGACGAGCGTCGTCGGGTCGGCGTCGTCGACGAGCAGCTGGCCGCCCGGTGCGTCGTCCAGGGTCTCGTCGTGCGCAGTCACGGGCTCAGTATGCCGGGCGTGCGCGCCGCCGCACGGCGAGATCAGGCGCGGCGGCCCGGCACGTGCTCGGGGCCCGCCTCGGGCGGGCGGGGCCGGTCCTGCGGGAACGCCCGCACCGCGAGCAGCGCGACGTCGTCGCCGCTCGACGCCGCGAGGGTCGCGACGAGCCGGTCGCAGAACTCGTCGAGCGGCAGGTCGGCCAGCTCCTCGGCGAGCGCGCGCAACCGCTCGAGCCCGACCTCGAGACGTTCGGTGCGCCGCTCGACCAGGCCGTCGGTGTACAGCAGCACGGTCGACCCGGGGTCGAGCGCGACCGTGTGGTCGTGGCGCGGGTTGTGCGGGCGCAGACCCAGCAGCACGTCGTTGCGGCGGCGCAGCAGCTCCGCGCGGCCGTCGGGGTGCAGCAGCAGCGGCGGCAGGTGGCCCGCGTTCGACCAGCGCAGCGTGCGCACGCCGCGCTCCGCCTGCTCGGGCGTCTGCTCGACGCGCGCGACGACCGCCGTGCTCATGGTCGTGATCCCCAGGTCGTGCATCGCCCAGTCGAGCGCCGCGAGCACGCCCGCGGGCGGCCGCACCACCGAGTGCGCGCCGCCCCGCAGCACGTTGCGGGTCTGCGCCATCGCCACCGCGGCGTGCAGGTCGTGGCCCGTGACGTCGCCGACGACGAGGCACGTGCTGCCGTCGCGCACGAGGAACGCGTCGTACCAGTCGCCGCCGATCTGCGAGCCCGCGGTCGCGGGCACGTAGCGCGCGACGAGCTGCAGGTGGTCGGGCTGCGGCAGCTCGGTGAGCAGGCTGCGCTGCAGCTCCTCGGCCAGGTCGCGGCGCACGGCCTGCAGGTGCGCGTTGTCGAGCGCGAGCCCGATCTGCGCGGTGACGTCCCGCAGGGTCGTGACGTCGGCGTCGACGAACTCGCCGCGCTCGGCGCCGCGCGCGAGCGTGATGACGCCGCGCGTGTGCCCGCGCCCGCGCAGCGGCAGCACCACGAGCGTCTGGGGCGCGAGGCGACGCAGTAGGTCCTGCGCCTCGCCCGGGTGCACGATCACCTCGGGGGCCGGTGAGCCCACGCGCAGCACGGGCCGCGACGTCGCGAGCACCTCGGCGATCACGGACGTGCCGGTCAGCGCGGGCACGCGCAGCGCGCGGTACGCGTCGAGCACCGGCTGCGCCTCGGGGTCGGCGTGCAGCGCGGCGACGTCGTGCAGGCGCGTGCGCCACGGGCCGCCGCCCTCGTCGAGCAGGCTCGCGATCGCGAAGTCCGCGAGGCCGGGCACGAGGTGCGGCAGCACGGCCTCGAGGGCCTGCACGGGGTCCGCGGCCTCGGCGAGCTCCGCGGCGACCGCCGCGAGCAGGTCGGAGCGTGCGCGGCCCTCCTCGGCGAGCGCGAGCGCACGGCGCCGCTCGGTGATCTCCGTGAAGTACGCGGCGACTCCGCCGCGCTCGGCGACCGCGCGGACCTCGTACCAGCCGTCGAGCGGCGCCGGGTAGTACGCGTCGAACGCGCGCGGCGCGCCCGTGCGCGCGACGGCCCGGTACGCGTCCTCGAACTCGCTGCCGACGGTCGCCGGGAACAGCTCCCACACCTCGCCGCCCAGCAGCGTGCCGCGCGTCATGCCGAGGATGAGCTCGGCCTCGGCGTTGACGTAACCGAACCGCCAGTCCGCGTCGAGCCAGTAGTACCCGACGGACATCTGCTCGAGGATCTCGGTGACCCGCAGCTGGCCCTCGCGCAGCGCCGTGGTGTCGGTCGCGACCCCGACCACGTGCGTCGCGGTGCCGTCAGGCCCGGCCAGCGCGCGCCCGCGCGCGGTGAGCCAGCGCGTGGTGCCATCGGGGTGCCGCACGCGGAACTCGGCCTCGTAGACGCCGCACGTCGCGATCGCGCGGTCGAGCGCGGCCGTCACCGGGGCCAGGTCGTCCGGGTGCAGGCGCGCCTCGAAGGATTCGATGGTCCCGCCGAACGTGCGCTCGTCGTACCCGAAGACGTCCAGCAGCGTGGCGTCCCACACGAGGCGGCCGGTCGTGAGGTCCCACTCGAACGTGCCGAGGCCCGCGGCCTGCGCCGCGGAGTCGAGCAGCGCGAGCCGTGCCGCGTGCGCGTCGGCGGGGCCGTCCGCCCCGCCGGCACCCTGCGCCGATCCCCGCACGTGCTCTCCCGCCGCCGACGCATGCTCTCGGTGGAGCGTGCCACGCGCGCGGCGCCGCGTCGACACGGAGGTCTCGCGCGCGGCGGCACGGGCGCGGCACGATCGGATCGGGGCCCGTGTCGGTGCCCGGCCCTACGCTGAGCCGCCCGCCCGTCCTGCTCGCGCCCGCCCACGTCCCCCGGAGGACCGATGAGCACGCCGTCCGCAGCCCCCGCCCCTGACTCCAGCCCCGCGTCCGGCCCGGTGCCCGCCCGCGCCGACAGCCACGACGTCATCCGCGTGCACGGCGCGCGCGAGAACAACCTGCAGGACGTGAGCGTCGAGCTGCCCAAGCGGCGGCTCACGGTCTTCACGGGCGTCTCGGGCTCGGGCAAGAGCTCGCTCGTGTTCGGGACGGTCGCCGCCGAGTCGCAGCGCCTCATCAACGAGACGTACAGCGCGTTCGTGCAGGGGTTCATGCCGACGCTCGCGCGGCCCGACGTCGACCTGCTCGACGGCCTGACCACGGCGATCATCGTCGACCAGGAGCGCATCGGTGCGAACCCGCGCTCGACGCTCGGCACCGTGACCGACGTCCACGCGATGCTGCGCATCCTGTTCAGCCGGCTCGGGCAGCCGCACGTCGGGTCGGCGCAGGCGTTCTCGTTCAACACCCCGACGGTCCGCGCGAGCGGCGCGATCGCCGTCGAGCGCGGCGCGAAGCGTGCCGAGAAGGTGTCGTTCGAGCAGATCGGCGGCATGTGCCCGCGGTGCGAGGGCATGGGGTCGGTCACGGACTTCGACCTCACGGCGCTCTACGACGACACGAAGTCGTTGGAGGAGGGTGCGCTGACCGTCCCCGGCTACACGATGGACGGCTGGTACGGGCGGATCTTCCGCGGCGCGGGGTTCTTCCCGGCGGACAAGCCGATCCGGGACTTCACCGCCAAGCAGCTGCACGCGCTGCTGCACCACGAGCCCGTGCGCATCAAGGTCGACGGCATCAACGTCACCTACGAGGGTCTGATCCCCAAGATCCAGAAGTCGTTCCTCAGCAAGGACGTCGACGCGATGCAGCCGCACGTGCGCGCGTTCGTCGAGCGGGCCGTCACGTTCACGACCTGCCCCGACTGCGACGGCACGCGCCTCAACGAGGGCGCGCGGTCCTCGCGGATCGCGGGCAGGAACATCGCGGACGTGTGCGCGATGCAGATCACGGATCTCGCGCAGTGGGTGCGCGGCCTCGACGAGCCCGGTGTCGCGCCGCTGCTCACGGCGCTGCGGGACGCGCTCGACGCGTTCGTCGAGATCGGCCTGGGCTACCTGTCGCTCGACCGGCCCTCGGGCACGCTGTCGGGCGGCGAGGCGCAGCGCACCAAGATGGTGCGGCACCTGGGTTCGGCGCTCACCGACGTCACGTACGTCTTCGACGAGCCGACGGTCGGGCTGCACCCGCACGACGTCGCGCGCATGAACGACCTGCTGCTGCGCCTGCGGGACAAGGGCAACACGGTGCTCGTCGTCGAGCACAAGCCCGAGGCGATCGCGATCGCCGACCACGTCGTCGACCTGGGCCCCGGCGCGGGCACGGCGGGCGGGCACGTGGTCTACGAGGGCACGGTCGAGGGGCTGCGCGCGGCGGACACGCTCACCGGCCGGCACCTGGGCTACCGCGCGACGCTCAAGCCCGAGGTCCGCACGCCCACGAGCGCGCTGGAGATCCGCGGCGCGTCGACGCACAACCTGCGCGACGTCGACGTCGACGTGCCCACGGGCGTGCTCGTGGTCGTCACCGGGGTCGCCGGGTCGGGCAAGAGCTCGCTCGTCCACGGCGCCCTGGCGAAGCGCGAGGGCGTCGTGACGATCGACCAGACAGCGATCCGCGGGTCGCGGCGCTCCAACCCGGCGACGTACACGGGGCTGCTCGAGCCCGTGCGCAAGGCGTTCGCCAAGGCCAACGGCGTCAAGCCCGCGCTGTTCAGCGCGAACTCCGAGGGCGCGTGCCCGGTGTGCAACGGCGCGGGCGTGATCTACACGGACCTCGCGATGATGGCGGGCGTCGCGACCACGTGCGAGGTCTGCGAGGGGCGCCGCTTCCAGGCGTCGGTCCTGGAGTACCGCCTGGGCGGCAAGGACGTCGCCGAGGTGCTCGCGATGCCCGCGGCGGACGCGGCGGAGTACTTCGCCGAGGGCGAGTCCCGCGTGCCGGCGGCCCTCGCGATCGCGCGGCGGCTGGTCGACGTGGGCCTCGGGTACGTGACGCTCGGGCAGCCGCTCACGACGCTCTCGGGCGGCGAGCGGCAGCGCCTGCGGCTCGCGACGCACCTGGGGGAGAAGGGCGGCGTCTACGTGCTCGACGAGCCCACCACGGGCCTGCACCTGGCCGACGTCGCGAACCTGCTGGGGCTGCTCGACCGGCTGGTCGACGCGGGGCGCTCGGTGATCGTGATCGAGCACCACCAGGCCGTCATGGCGCACGCCGACTGGATCATCGACCTCGGGCCCGGCGCGGGGCACGACGGGGGCCGCGTCGTGTTCGAGGGCACGCCCGCCGACCTCGTCGCGGCGCGGTCGACCCTCACGGGGCAGCACCTCGCGGACTACGTGGGCGCGCCGGCCTGACGGGCCGTCAGAGGCGCTTCTCGAGCAGCACGACGTCGAGCCAGCTGCCCGCGCGCGGGCCGTGCGTCAGGCGTCCGAGGCGCTCGCGTGTGCCGACCACCCGGAAGCCCGCCGCGGCGTGCTCGGCGCGCATCGGGGTCACGGTCACGCCGGGCGGGCGGGTCGTGGTGGCCGTCATGCGTCGGGCCCGTCGAGCAGGTGCGCGCCGAGGTGGGCGGTCAGCGCGCGGACGGCCTCGGGGACGAGCGTGTAGTACGCCCAGACGCCGCGCTTCTCGCGCGTGACGAAGCCGGCCTCCGCGAGCACCTTGAGGTGGTGCGACACCGTGGGCTGCGTGAGCCCGACCGGTTCGGTGAGGTCGCACACGCAGGCCTCGCCGCCCTCGTGCGCGGCGATGATCGACAGGAGCCGCAGCCGCGCCGTGTCCGCGAGGGCCTTGAGCGTGCGGGCGGTGCGCTCGGCGTCGGCGGCGTCCATGGTCGGGCCGGGGGCGGGGCTGCAGCACGCGTCGGCGGCGGGCGCGGTCACCGGGATCAGGTCGAGAGGCACGGGGCCATCCTGCCGCTGGGCATCGACAGATGTCGATATGGACACGCGGTCGTCTGCAGGATCGTCGTCCTCGCGTCGATCGGCACCATCGTGAGAGTGGATGCAGCACGGGTGGCATGCGCGGCACGGCGGTCCGCGCGCAGGCCGGCGTCCGGGCGAACCGCGCGTCAGGTCGTCAGCGGCGCAGCGTCAGACGCGACCACGTCCACCACGTCGCCAGGACGCCGACGGCACCGACGGCGACGGTGAGCGTCAGCTGCGCACCCGTGACGGCGGTGCCCCCGCTCGCCGCCCACAGCGCCGGGGCGGCGAGCGGCATCCAGCCGCCCGCACCGGCGAGCGCACCGACCTGGGCGACGACGACGAGGCCGATGACGCCGGCGACACCCCCGAGCAGGGAGCGGGTCGCGGTCGCGACCAGGGCTGCGGGCACCGTCGCGACGCCCGTCAGCACCCCGAGCGCGCACTGCCGGGCCACGCCGCCCCAGACCGTCGCGTCCGGGGTGCCGTAGCCGAGCGCGAGGCCCAGGCCGAGCAGGCCGAGGGTCAGCAGGCCGCTCACCGCCACGACCCACGCGCCGTACACGGCGAGCTTGGCGAGCGCGATCCGTCCCCGCGTCACCGGGAGCGCGAACAGTCCGGTGATCGTCCCGTCGGTGAACTCGCGCGCGAACGCCCACGAGAGGACGGCGCCGAAGCCGAGCATGCCGCCCGCCGCGGTGACCTGGCCCGCGCCGGCGAGCAGACCCGCCCAGTCGCGTGACGCCGCGGGTCCGGCCTTCGCGATCATCGCGGGGTCGCCGCCCGCCACCGCGGCGGTGATCCCGGCGAGCAGCGCGAGGGTCCCGCCGACCAGCGCCGCGGTGGCGACGACCCCGACGGGCGACCGGCGGAGCTTGACGGCCTCGGCCCGCAGCGCGGCGTTCACCGTGCCACCGCCGTGAGGCCGGCGCGCCGGTCGTCGTCGTGGATGCGCGTGAAGAACTCGCGCTCGAGGTCGCGGCCACCGGTGTCGAGCTCCCCGATGAGGCGACCGCGGTTCATCAGCACAGTGCGGTCCGCGGTGCGCGCCACCTCGTCGAGGTGGTGGCTGCTCACCAGGACGGCCCCGCCGGCGGCCGCTCGGCGCGCGAGCTGCTCGCGCAGGAGGATCACCGAGGCCGGGTCCAGCGCGTTGCTCGGCTCGTCGAGCAGCACGAGGTCGGGCTCGTGCTGCAGCGCCGCGGCCAGGCCCACGCGCTGCCGGGTCCCGAGGGACAGCCGTCGGAAGCGGCGGTCCGCGACGGGGCGGAGCTGCCACTCGGTGAGCGCGCGCTGCGCGCAGCCCGGGTCCGCGTGGCGCAGGAGCGCCGCGACGTGCAGGTTCTCGCGGGTCGTGAGCTCGGGGTAGGCCAGCGGAACCTCGATGAGCGAGCCGACGCGCGACCACGACCGCGCCGGGGTGGCGGCGAGCGGCGTGCCGAGGACGCGCACGGCACCGCTGGTCGGGCGCAGCATCCCCAGCACGAGGCGCATCAGCGTGCTCTTGCCCGCGCCGTTGAGCCCGACGAGCGCGACGACCTCGCCCTCCGCGACCGACAGCGTGAGGTCGTGCACGCCGTCGCCGCTGCCGAACGCCAGGGACACGCCGTCGAGCCGGAGCACGTCACCGCCCTCCCATCGCGTCGAGCGCGCGACCCACGGCGGCGTCGAGCGACGAGGCCTCGCTGCACGACCACTCGAGCAGCGCGGCGCCGAGTCCGGCGACGACGGCGGACGCGACGACCTGTGCCTCGAGGTGCTCGACGCCGCGCGAGCGGAGCGCGGACGCCAGCGCGTCCACCGTGGGTGCGTCGTTGCCCTGTGCCGCGGCACGCAGCGACGGCGTGGCGGCCACGAGGCGCAGACGGGTCCGGAGCACCTCGGCCGCGTCGGGGTCGAGGGTCCGCCAGATCGCCCGGATGCCGGCGACGGTGGCCGTCACGGCGCCCTCCTCCCGCGGCCGGTCGCGTACGGCTGCGGCGAGCCGCGGGTCGAACGGGTCGTCGAGCAGCAGGGACGCCTTGGTCGGGAAGTGCCGGAAGAGCGTGACCTCGCTGACCCCGGCGTCCGCGGCGATCTGCGCGGTGCCGGTCGCGTCGTACCCCTGGTCCTGGAAGAGGCGCAGCGCCGACTGCTGCAGCGCGTCGTGCGTGCGGTCCCATCGGCTCACCGGTGCAATGTAAGTGACTTACATTGCACCGGTCAATGGCCGACCGGGGCGTCGCTGCGCACCGTGCCGTGCCGGGTGGGCCCGGCGGCACGGGCTGGTCAGTCCGCGACCGGGTCGACGCCCAGCTCGGCGAGCAGGGACAGGACGCGGCTGCGGATCTCGTCGCGGATCGGGCGGACGGCGTCGAGGCCCTGCCCGGCGGGGTCGTCGAGCTTCCAGTCCTCGTAGCGCTTGCCGGGGTAGAACGGGCACGCGTCGCCGCAGCCCATGGTGACGACGACGTCGGACGCCAGCACGGCCTCGGTGGTCAGGACCTTGGGCTGCTCGGCGCGGATGTCGACGCCCTCCTCATGCATCGCCTCGACCGCGACGGGGTTGATCTGCTCGGCGGGCATCGACCCGGCCGAGCGGACCTCGACGGCCCCGCCGGAGAGGTGCCGCAACCAGCCGGCGGCCATCTGCGAGCGGCCGGCGTTGTGCACGCAGACGAACAGGACGCTGGGGCGGGTGGCGTCGGCGGGGGGCTCGGCCATCGGTCGTTCTCTCTCGGGTCGGTCGGCGGCGGCCGGCGGCGGCCGGACGCATGCGTGCGCGTGTCGACGTCGCCGCGGGTCGTGGACTTCGACCCGCGTCTATATTGATGGACGTCGAAATAACCGTCAACGCCCAGGGCGCGCGTGCCGGTGGGGGCTCGACGACCTCACGGGGCGTCGGTCCCGGACGTCTGCGCGGTCCCGCTTGCCGGTTCGGTGCTCGGCCCGAGGCGCCACCGCCCCCCGTGCGCACCGGCCCGGCGTCCCGTACCGTGGACGACGGTGTGCCGGGAAGTCTGGTCGGCGAGTCCCGTCGTCGACCCGCCCGGAGCCTCCCGTGAGTCCTGACCTTCCTGCCGCCATGCCTGCGGCCGCCCTCCACGAGCCGTTCCTGCACCGCACGACGCAGTGAGCCTCGTGGTCCTCGTGGCCGGCGCCTGGGCGCTGGTCGCGGTCACCCCCGTGCTCGCACGCCTCCTCGGCCCCCGCACGGGCTGGGTCGCCGCCGCCGCGCTCACCGCGCTCGCGGCCGCGCTCGTCCAGGTGCGCGCGACCGCGGGCGACGTCACCGCGTCCGTCGCGTGGATCCCCGCGGTCGACGTCGCGCTGCGCCTGCGGCTCGACGGCCTCGGGTTCCTGTTCGCGCTGCTCGTGCTGCTCGTCGGGGCCGTGGTCATGGTCTACAGCACCGGGTACGTGCGGTCGCCGCGGCTCGTGGGCTTCTTCGTGCTCATGACCGCGTTCGCGGCCGCGATGCTCACGCTCGTGCTCGCCGACGACCTCGTCGTGCTGTTCGTCGCCTGGGAGCTCACGACGCTGTGCTCGTACCTGCTGATCCTCGTGTCCGGGCCCACCGCCGGGCCGCCCGCGACGCGCACGCTGCTCGTCACGGCCCTCGGCGGGCTCGCGCTGCTCGGCGCCGTCGCGCTCGTCGTCGTCCGCACCGGCACCACCGAGCTGACCGCCGCGCTCGCGTCCCCCGTGTGGGGCGACGACCCGGCGTTCGCCGGAGCGGTCGCCGTGCTCGTCGCGGTCGCGGCCATGACGAAGTCGGCGCAGTGGCCGTTCCACGCGTGGCTGCCCGACGCGATGGTCGCGCCCGCACCCGTCAGCGCGTACCTGCACGCCGCGGCCATGGTGAAGGCCGGCATCTACCTCCTGCTCGTCTTCGCGCCCGCCGCCTCCGCGTCGCCCGTGTGGTCGGGTGTCCTCGTCCTCGTCGGCGTCGCGACGGCCGTCATGGGTGCGGTGTTCGCGCTGCAGCGCACCGACCTCAAGGAGCTGCTCGCCTACTCCACGGTGAGCCAGCTCGGGCTGCTGGTCGCCGTCATCGGCGTCGGCACGCCGGGGGCGCTGCTCGCGGCCTGCGTGCACGTCGTCGCGCACGCGCTGTTCAAGTCCGCCGCGTTCATGACCGTCGGCGTGATCGAGAAGCGCACGGGCACGCGCGACCTGCGCGAGCTGCGCGGCCTCGCGCGCGCCATGCCGTGGACCGCCGCGATGCTCGTCCTCGCGGTCGTGAGCATGGCCGGCGTCGCGCCCGCGCTCGGGTTCGTCAGCAAGGAGCTCGTGCTCGACGCGTTCGTCACGGCCGACCCGGGTGCCGCGCTCGGCTGGGGGACCGTCGCCGTCGTGACCGTCGGCGCCGCGCTCACCGTGGCGTACAGCCTGCGGATGGTCGTCACGACCCTGCCCGGCCTCGCGCCCACGCCGCCGGTGCGCCGCGCCGACCCCGCGATGACGGCAGCGATCACGGTCACCGCGCTCGGTGGGCTCGCCGTCGGCGTCCTCCCCGGGACGCTCGACGCGCTCGTCGCGCCCGCGGCCGCGGTGGTCGGCGGGGTCGACGTCGCCGACGTCCCGTACCTCACGCTCTGGCACGGCGTGACGCCCGCGCTGCTGCTGTCGGTCGCCGCGGTCGTCGGCGGCGTCGGGCTCACGCTCGCCCGCCGCCGGGTCGACGCGCTGCTGGTCGGGCGTCGGCTGTTCCCCGCCGACGGCACCGCCGTGGTGCAGCGCGTGGTCGACGGGATCATCGCCGGTGGTCGTCGCGTCGGCGACCTCACGCGGTCCGACGTCCCGGCGACGCACCTGGCCGTGCCGGTGGTCCTCGTCGGCGCGAGCACCCTCGGCCTGACCCGCCTGTGGTCCGGGCTGCCGGACGTCGGCCCCGTCACCGTGGGCGAGATCGCGCTGCTCGTCGGCGTCGCGGCGGGCGTCGTCGGCGTCGTGCGCGCGCGGCAGCGGCTGACGGCCGTCATCGCGACGGGTGTCGCCGGCTTCGGGGTCGTGCTGTGGTTCGTCGTGCTCGGCGCGTCCGACGTCGCGATGACCCAGCTGCTCGTCGAGATCCTCACGGTCGTCGTCATGGTGCTGGTGCTGCGCCGCATGTCCGGCACGTTCCGACCCGTGCGCGCGCGGCGTCAGGTCGTGACGGCCGTCGTCGCGCTCGCCGCGGGCGCCGCCGCCACGGTCGCGACGGTCACGCTCACCGGGCACCGGCCCCTGTCGGGTGCGGGGGAGTTCTACCTGCGCCGGGCCGAGGACCTCACGGGCGGCACCAACGTCGTCAACACGATCCTGGTCGACTTCCGCGCGCTGGACACGCTCGGCGAGCTCGTCGTGCTCGCCGTCGGAGCCGTCGCGATCACCGCGCTGCTCGACGCGCGTCGCGCGGTCGACCGGCGGTCGGTGCCGCTCGCCCGCACGCCGCTCGTGCCGGCCGCGCCCAACGCCGTGTTCCTCGGCGTGCTCGACCGGTACCTCGTCCCGCTCATGATCGTCGGGTCGGTGCTCCTGCTGCTGCGCGGGCACGACGCCCCCGGCGGCGGGTTCATCGCCGCGCTGCTCGGTGCCGCTGCCCTCGTGCTCGCGTACCTGTCGGCCGCGACCGACGAGGTGCCGCGCGTCGAGCGTCCGTACCTGTCGATCGCGGGCTGGGGCGTCGTCGTCGCGGTCGGCACGGGGCTGCTCGGGCTCGCCGAGGGCTCGTTCCTGCGCCCGCTGCACCTCGACGTGCTCGGGCTCAAGGTGACCACCGCGCTCGTCTTCGACGTCGGCGTGTACCTCGCGGTGCTCGGCGTGCTGCTGGCCGCGGTCGTCCGGCTCGGGCTGTCGCCCGCGTCCGACCGACGCGCCGACGCCCGCCGGGCCCGCACGGCGCGAGACGCCGCCGCACCCGCCACCCGCACCCCGGCCGAGCAGAGCGGAGCCCCCCGATGATCCTCGCCCTGACCGTCGGGCTCCTCGTCGCGGGAGCCGTCCACCTGCTGCTGCAGCGCGACGCGCTGCGCGTCGTGCTCGGCTTCGTGCTGCTCGGCCACGGCGTCAACCTGCTGCTCTTCTCCGCCGGCGGCACCGGTCGCCGCGGCGAGCCGCTCGGGCAGGGGCCTGACCCCGCCGTGACGGCCGACCCCCTGCCGCAGGCGTTCGTGCTGACCGCGATCGTCATCGCGTTCGCCATCACCATCTACCTGCTCGTCCTGGCCGTCACGGGCACCGCGCGCGACGTGGCCGGGCCGGACGACGACGGGAGCCCGACGTGAGCGACCACCTCCTGCCCCTGCTGGTCGCCGTCCCGCTGCTCGTCGCGGGCGTCGTCCTGCTGCTGCGTGCCCGCCCGGCGTGGGTCGTGGCCACGACGCTCGCGCTCCTGGTCGCCGACGTGGCCGCGGGCGTCGCGCTCGTCGCGGCCACGCGCGGCGGCGACGTGCTGGCCCACCAGGTCGGCGGCTGGCCCGGCGGCATCGCGATCCCCGTGGTCGTCGACGCGTTCGCCGCGCTCGTGCTCACGGTCGCGGGTGTGCTGACGCTCGCGTGCACCGCGTTCGCGGTCGCGTCCGGCACGGGTCGGCTGCCGCTGTTCGGCCCCCTGGTCCTGGTGCTGCTCGCGGGCGTCAACGGCGCGCTGGTCACGGGCGACCTGTTCAACCTGTTCGTGTTCGTCGAGGTCATGCTGCTGCCGTCGTACGGCCTGCTCGTGCTCGCACGGCGTCGCCGCGGCACCGAGCGGTCCGTCGTCGGGTCCCGGCTGTACGTCGCGTTCAACCTGTTCGTCTCGACCGTGTTCCTCGCCGGCGTCGCGCTGGTCTACGGCACGGCCGGCACCGTCAACCTCGCGGAGCTGGCGGGGGCCGCCGCGCAGTCGCCGACGGTCGCGGCGGCCGCCGGGCTGTGTCTCGCGGCGCTGTCGATGAAGGCCGCGGTCGTCCCCGTGCACGGGTGGCTCGCACGTACCTACCCGACGACGTCCCCCGCGGTGACCGCCCTGTTCTCCGGCCTGCACACCAAGGTCGCGGTGTACGCGATCTACCGGGTCTACGCCGTCGTGTTCGACGGCGACCAGCGGTGGCTGTGGATCGGCCTCGTGCTGTTCACCGCGACCATGGTCGTCGGCGTCCTCGGCGCGGCCGGCGAGGGGCGCATGCGCGCGATCCTCGCGTTCCACATGGTCAGCCAGATCGGCTACATCCTGCTGGGCGTCGCGCTGTTCACCCACGCCGGGCTCACCGCCGGGATCTTCTACCTGCTGCACCACATGGTCGTGAAGGCGTCGCTGTTCCTGTCCACCGGCGCGATCGAGGAGAGGTACGGCACCGACGCGCTCGACGACCTCGCGGGCCGGGTGCGCCGCGAGCCCGTGCTCGCCGCGGCGTTCGGCGTCGCGGCGCTGTCGTTGGCCGGGTTGCCGCCGTTCTCCGGCTTCGTCGCCAAGCTCACGCTGATCCTCGCGGCGGTGCGGGCCGACCAGCTGGTCGTCGTCGCGCTCGCGCTCGTCGTCAGCCTCGTCACGCTGCTGTCGATGCTGAAGATCTGGGGCAAGGTCTTCGCCCCGACCCTCACGGGCGCCGCGGGCCGGGCCGACGACCCCGGTGGCTCCGACGACCCCGGTGGCGCCGGTGGCTCGGGCGGTGGCGACGCAGCGGGCGACCGCACGGGGGACGGCGGCGGGGTCGTCGCGACGCTGACCGTGACGCGCACGCGCCGCGCACGGAACGCTCTCGCAGCGCCCGCGGTCGCGCTCGCGGCCGTCACGGTCGTGCTGGGGCTCGGCGCGCAGGGGCTGCTCGGCCTCACGGCGACCGCGGCCGACGGCCTGCTCGACACGTCCGGCTACGTCGAGGCGGTGCTGCCGTGATCCTCCGCGCCCTCACCCTCCCCGTCCGTGCCGCGGCGTTCCTGCTGTGGTTCGCCGGGCAGGTCGTCCTCTCGTCCGCGGCCGTCCTCGCCGACGTCCTGGTCTCCGGCCGGCGCAGCACGCCCCGCGTGGTCCGGCTCGACCTGGCCGACGCCGGCGACCACCACGTCACGGCGCTCGGCGTCCTCGTGACGCTCACCCCCGGCACGCTCGTGCTCGGCGTCGTCGAGCAGCCCGGCGGCACGCGCTCCGTGCTCGTGCACTCGATGTACCACCGCGACGAGACCACCGCCGTCGCCGACCTGCGCGACCTCGACGACCGGCTCGTGCGCGGCCTGACCCTGGGAGGACGACCGTGATCGTCATCGACATCGCCGTCGCGGGGCTCGCCGTGGCGTTCCTCGCGGCCGCGTGGCGCGTCGTCGCCGGCCCGACGCCCGCCGACCGCGTCGTCGCGGCCGACCTGCTGACGTTCAGCGTCATCGGGCTCGTCGCGCTCGTCGGCACGCGTCTGGCCCGCGCCGGGACGTTCGACCTCGTGATCGTCGCGACCCTCGTGGCGTTCCTCGCGGCCGTCTCGCTGGCCCGTGCGCTGACGGGGGGCCACCGGTGAACCCCGCGGAGCTGGCGGGTCAGGTGCTGGTGCTGCTCGGTGCCGCGGTGTTCGTCGTCGCTGCGCTCGGGCTGCGTCGCCTCCACGACCCCTTCATGCGCATCTCGGCGGTCGCGACGGCCGGCGGTCTGGGGGTCGCGTGCGTCACCGTCGGGGCTGTGCTGCTCGACCCGTCGGTCGCGAGCGCGGCCAAGGTCGCCGTCGCGGTGGTCCTGCAGCTGCTGACCTCGGCGGTCGGCGGCATCGCGATCGCCCGTGCCGCGGTGGGGTCGGGCCACCGGTTCGCGCCGGGCACCGACACGCGCGCGCTCGACGCGCCCGACGGGGAGGAGTGAGTCGTGCTCATGCCGTCACGCGAGGATCACCGGGAGTGGGGTCACCGGGGAGGCGGCCTCGTGCTGCTCGCCGCGTGCGCCGTGATGGCCGCGTTGGCGTGGCTGGCGCGGCGCACGCTGCACCTCGGCGACGACGACGAGGACGACGCGGCCGGGGTCGGTGTGGTCGAGCACCTGGTCGCGGTGGTGCCGCCGCTCGGCTGACCGCGGTACGGCCCCGCCCCGGGCGGGCGGGGCCGTACCGCGCGGTCAGGATCGTCGCGCCACGAGCGCGTCGACCGTCCCGGCGACGTGGCCCCATGCGGCGGGGTCGGGCAGGTGCCCGCACGCGAGCGGAACCACGCCCGCCCCCAGCAGGCGTCGCGCGGCGGGTGCGACGTGGTCCGGGGGCAGCAGCCGGTCGTGCACGCCGGCCGTGACGACGGGCGGCCGCGACCGCAGCGCGTCCGTGATCCGGTCGGCCTGCCGCCCGGGGACGAAACCGGGCCGGACGTGGCGCCCCACCAGTGTCAGCCACTCGACCAGCGCCGGGTCGACCCGCTCCGCGGGCGCCACGAGGTGCTCGAGCAGCCGGTAGCTCGTGGTCGGCCGGGGTGCCGCGCGCCAGCGTGCCGCTGCCGCGACCATGCGCAGCGGGAGCCGAGGGCGGCGCAGGCCGCCGGGGCTCACGAGCACGCGGCCGACGACGAGCGGTGACGACGCCGCGAGCGCGGCGGCGGCACCGAGCGCGTGCCCGACGAGCACGACTGGCCGGTCGAGCCGCGTGACGACCTCGTCGAGCCACGCGCCGAGCTGGTGCACGCGGGCCCCCTCGACGCGGCGCCCCGAGCTGAGCCCGGGCTCGCCCGGCACGTCGGGAGCCACGACGAGCCCGCGCGCTGCGAGCGCCGTGAGCGCGGGCAGGTGCGCGGCGGCGCACGCGTTGGCGCCGGGCACGAGCACCGTCGTCACGGGCGAGTCGGCGTCTCCCGCCGTGAGCACGTGGGTCGGGCCGGCGACGGTGTCCCGGTGCTCGCGGCGGTGGGGCACGCCCCACGCGGAGATCCGCGCGTCGCACCAGTCGTCGATCCGCCGCCGGGCGTGGGGGTCGTGCAGCGTCCGGTAGATGCTCTCCGTCATGGCGCTCACCCGCCCGGTCGGGTGGTGGGCGTGAGCGTGCGGGCAGGGGAGGTGGGGCGCACGGCGCTCCTCGGGTCGTCCGGACGTCGATGGCGCGTCGCAGCGCCAGCCGACCAGACTTCCCGGCACACCGGTGACCAGTGTAGGTCGGGCGCCCGGGACCGCGCTCGCGGGCGTCAGGGCCGCGGGTCGGTCGCCGGCATCGCCATGAGCACGGGGTCCACCCGCTCGCCCTCCTGCAGCTGCACGTGGGGCGCGCCGCCTCTGCCGGCGGGCCGCCCGGAGGCTCTGCCGCGTGCGTGAGAGGTCGATCCGGCCTGGAGCTGGATCGACCTCTCACGGGGGTGGGGCGGGTCGGGGGTGGGGTCCGTCAGGCCGTGACGACCTCGAGCGTGACGGGGACGTTGCCGCGCGTCGCGTTCGAGTAGGGGCAGACCTGGTGCGCGGCCTCGACGAGGCGCTCGGCGGCGTCCTGGTCGATGCCGCCCAGCTCGACGTGCAGGGTGACCTCGAGGCCGAACCCGCCCTCGCCGTTGGGGCCGATGCCGACCTCGGCCGTGACGGCCGAGTCGGTGAAGGTGACCTTGTCGCGGCGCGCGACGCTCTTGAGCGCGCTGTGGAAGCACGCCGAGTAGCCGGCGGCGAAGAGCTGCTCGGGGTTGGTCGCGCCGCCCGCGCCGCCCATCTCGCGCGGGACGGCGAGGTCGAGGTCGAGGAGGCCGTCCGACGAGCGGGTGTGGCCCTCGCGCCCCTCACCGGTGGCGGTGGCGACGGCGGTGTAGACGACGGACATGGCGGGACCTCCTGGGGGAACAGCGAGAGAAAGAACGGTCGTTCTGCCTACGGCGTACACTCCACCGCGAGGAGGTCGGGATGTCAAGCACGCACGACGCCGCCTACGGTTCGACCATGGCCGCCGACACCGCACGCCCGCCCGCGCGGCCCGGCGCGCGCTCGGCCGCCCGCGAGCGGCTGCTCGGCACCGCGTCCGCGCTGTTCTACGCCGAGGGCGTGCGCGCCGTCGGCGTCGACCGCGTCATCACCGAGGCGGCCGTGACGCGCGCGACCTTCTACCGGCACTTCGCGGGCAAGGAGGCCCTCGTCGTCGCCTACCTCGACGCGGTCGACGCGGGCGTCCGCGAGCGCGCCGGCGCGCTGCCGGACGCGCCGGACGACGTCGCGGCCTGGCTGCGGCGGCTCACCGCGCAGATCGGCGACGAGCTGTGCCGGCCCGGCTTCCGCGGCTGCGCCTTCATCAACGCCGCCGCCGAGTACCCCGACCCCACCAGCGCCGTGCGCGTGGCCGTCCGGGAGCACCGCGACTGGTTGCAGAGCACCGCGACCGCGGCCCTCGCGCGCACCGGTCACCCCGACCCCCGGGCCGCGGGCGGACGGTGGATGACGCTGCGCGACGGCGCGATGGTCGGCGCCTACCTGGGCGACGTCGAGCAGGCTCGCACGACCCTGCGCGCCGGGGTCGAGGACCTGCTCGCCGGACGCTGACGGCCGCAGGTCGCCCCTACGGCGTGTTTACACACGGGCGACCCCGAAA
>JAEYNO010000291.1 GCA_023412515.1 Actinomycetes bacterium | reverse complement strand
GCACGTGCCCGCGGCACCGCCGCTCGACCTCGGTGACTCGGCGCTGCGCGAGCGGCTGCTCGCGCAGCAGCGGGTCGTCGGCGCCTCGCGCACCGCCGCGAGCTTCCGCGCCGAGCTCGAGCTCGTGCTCGCGCTGCACGGCGGCACGTACCGCGACGAGGACGGCCGGTCGTACGTCAGCCCGCCCGTGCAGGGCGCCGACTGGCAGCCGTGGGTCCTCGCGTCGAGCGGCGGCGAGAGCGCCCGGGTCGCGGGCGAGCTGGGCCTGCCGCTCACGGCGAACTACCACGTGAGCCCGGCGACGACGCTCGACACGGTCGCCGCGTACCGCGCGGCCTTCCGGCCCGGCGTGCTCGCGGCGCCCTACGTCGCCGTCTCGGCCGACGTGCTCGTGGCCGACTCCGACGCGCGCGCCCGTGACCTCGCCGCGCCGCACGCCGACTGGGTGCTGTCGATCCGCCGCACCGCGGGCGGCGCCCGCACCTACCCGCGGCGCGCGTCCGTCGCGTGGCAGGACCGCCCCGACGACGAGCGCGCGGTCCTGCGCGACCGCGTCGACACGCGGTTCGTCGGCGACCCGCCGGCCGTCGTCGCGGGCCTGGAGACGCTGCAGCGGGTCACGGGCGCCGACGAGCTCGTCGTCACGACGTCGACCCATGACCCGGCCGACACCGCGCGGTCGTTCGCGCTGCTCGCGCAGGCGTGGGGGCTGCCCGCCGACGGCGCACCCGCACCCGCAGCACCCGCTGCGACCGCTGCGACCGCCCGGCCGACCCCCGCCCCGGCCCTCGCCACCCCCTGACCCCCGCCCCTGCCCCCTCCCCGCGAGAGGTCGATCCAGCCTCACCCGGAGCGAGACCGGATCGCCCTCTCGGCGTGAGAGGTCGATCCAGCTTCACGCGGAGCGTGACCGGATCGCCTTCTCGGCGTGAGAGGTCGATCCAGCCTCACCCGGAGCGAGACCGGATCGCCCTCTCGGCGTGAGAGGTCGATCCAGCTTCACGCGGAGCGTGACCGGATCGCCTTCTCGGCGTGAGAGGTCGATCCAGCTTCACGCGGAGCGTGACCGGATCGCTCTCTCCGCGTGAGATGTCAATCCAGTTCGACCCGACCCGACCCCAGGAGACCACCGTGCCCGTCGAGTTCCTCGGCATCGCCGCCCCGTCCGACGCGTCCGAGACGTCCGCCCGCACGACGCCCGGCCCGCTCGACCTCGCCTACCTCGAGCGCCTCGTGCGCGCGCACGCCGACCACGGCTGGACGCGCGTGCTCTTCGCGTACGGCTCGTCCGGCGCCGACCCGGCCGCGCTCGCGGCGTACGTCGCCGCGCGCGTGCCGGACATCGAGCTGCTGCTCGCGCACCGCCCCAACGTGTCGGCGCCGACGTACGCGGCCAAGACGTTCGCGACGCTCGACCAGGTGTCGGGCGGGCGGCTGTCGGTGCATTTCATCACCGGCGGCAACGACCACGAGCAGCGCCGCGAGGGCGACACCCTCACCAAGGACGAGCGGTACGACCGCACGGGCGAGTACATCCGGGTCGTCAAGCAGGCGTGGGCGAGCGAGACCCCGTTCGACCACCACGGCACGCACTACGACCTCGAGGACTTCGTGCTCGACGTCAAGCCGTTCGGCGGCCGCACGCCGACCATCTCGTTCGGCGGCTCCTCGGACGCCGCCTATCGGGTGGGTGCCGCCGAGGCGGACGTGTTCGCCGTGTGGGGCGAGCCGCGGGCGCGCACGCGCGAGCAGATCGAGCGCGTGCACGCCGAGGCCGCGGCGGCCGGACGCGCGACGCCGCCGCGCATCCACGCCGCCTTCCGGCCGATCGTCGCGCCGACCGAGGCCCTCGCGTGGGAGAAGGCCCACCGTGTGCTCGACCGCATCGAGGCGCGCAAGGCGGCGCTCGGCGGCACGCTCAGCCGCCGGCACCCGATCGACGCGCCCGAGAACGCGGGCTCCCAGCGGCTGCTGCAGATCGCAGCCGAGGGTGACCGGCACGACGAGGTGCTGTGGACGGCGACCGCCCGGGCGACCGGCGGGGCCGGCAACTCCAACGCGCTCGTCGGTACGCCCGAGCAGGTCGCGCAGGCCCTGCTCGCGTACTACGACCTGGGCGTCCGCGTCATCTCCGCCCGGGGTTACGACCTGCTGGACGACGCCGTCGACTTCGGCCGGTACGTCATCCCGCTCGTCCGCGAGGGGGTCGCCGAGCGCGACGCCGCCGCGGCCCGCGTCGCCTGACGTCCGGACCTGCCGCCCGACCGGACGCGCCGCCGCCCGGACCCGCCACCCGCCGTCCCCACGCCCGCACCGCCCGCCGACCGCGAAGGACCCCTCGTGCGCTTCCAGCTCTTCGACATCGTGTTCAACCCGCCGCACCCCGTGACGGGGGCCGCGGTGCCGCCCGCCGACCGGCTCGCGCGGGTCGTCGAGCACGCCGTGCTGGCCGAGGAGCTGGGCTTCGACTCGTTCGCGGTCGGCGAGCGGCACGCCGGCGACGTGCTGTCGTCGTCGCCCACCGTGATCCTCGGGGCGATCGCCGCGCGCACGTCGCGGATCCTGCTGTCGACGGGCGTCACGGTGCTCTCGCTGCTCGACCCGGTGCGCGCCGCGGAGGACCTCGCGACGGTCGACCAGCTGAGCCGCGGGCGGCTCGAGATCGTCATCGGCAAGGGCAACGAGGTGCTGCAGTACCCGCTGCTGGGACTCGACCTCGACAAGCAGTACGAGTACCTCGAGGAGAACCACGGCCTGCTGCGCCTGCTGCTCGCGCAGGAGGACGTCACGTGGTCCGGGCGGCACCGCGCCCCGCTGGAGCACGCGACGACGCTCCCGCGTCCCTTCGCGGGGCCGTTCCGCGTCTGGCACGGCTCGGCGACGTCCCGGTTCGCCGTCGAGCTGGCCGCGCGGCACGGCGAGCCGATCGTCAGCGCCAACGCGTTGCAGCCGCGCGAGGCGTACCGCGTGCTCATCGACCACTACCGCGAGCGCTACGCCGCCTACGGGCACGACCCGGCGCGCGCGTTCGTGGGCGCGGGGTCGGGTGGGCTGTACCTCGCGGACACCGACGCGGAGGCGGTCGCGCAGTACCGGCCGATCTACGAGGGGCAGGTCGCGGCGGCCGCGCGCCGCGGGTACGGACCCGACGCGGTCGGCCGGGCGCCGGCGTTCGCGACCGTCGAGGACGCGGTGGAGCGCGGCCCGGCGCTCGTCGGGACGCCCGAGCGGGTCGCGGCGAAGATCCTCGACTACCACGCGTCGTTCGGGCACGACCTGCAGTCGGTGTCGGTGAACCACCTGCTCGACCCCGCGCACCAGGAGGACGTGCTGCGCCGGTTCGTCGAGGAGGTCGTGCCGGTGGTCCGCGCCGCGGCCCCGACACGCCTGTGGGGGCCGGACGACGCGGGCCGTGCCGCGGGCTTCACGGCCGGCACGGGCCCGGTGCCCGCCGACGCGGGCTCCGATCGCCGGTCGGTGGACGGGGCCGGGGGGCTCGCCTCGATCGCGCGCTGATCGCCCGCGTCGGGCCGTCCGTCGGCTCGCGGCGGCGGGCTCCGCTGCGGCCGGGGGCGCTCCTGACGTGCGCGAGAGGTCCTCGTGACGTGGGCGACGGCCGCTCGTGATGTGGGCGACCGGCCGCTCGTCACGTGCGTGACCGGCCGCTCGTGACGTGCGTGACCCGGTGCTCGTGACGTGCGCGAGAGGTCGATCCAGTCTCGTCCCGGCGGGACTGGATCGACCTCTCGCGGGGTGGGGTGGGGAGTGGATCGACCTGTCGCGGGGTGGGGTGGGGACTGGATCGACCTCTCGCGGGGTGGTGGGGTGGGGTCAGGTCGGGGGGACGAGGCGGTGGTAGGCGCGGTCGCGGTAGACGAGCGGCTGCGCGTCGGTGACGCCGTGCGCGAGCGCGCGCAGCGACACCAGGTAGCTGTCGCCCACGGGCGTGCGCTGGACCACGCGGGCCCGCACCCACGCGAGCGCGCCGTCGACCACGGCCTCGCCCGTGGGCAGCGCGGTCCAGCCGCCGTCGGCGAACCGGTCGACGCCCGACGTCGCGAAGCGGGTCGACACGTCCTCCTGGCCCTCGGCGAGGAACGACACCGCGACCGTCGCCGCGCGCGACAGCGCCGGCCACGACGACGACCCGGACGCGAGCGAGAACGCGAGCAGCGGGGGAGCGGCCGACACCGAGATGACCGACGTCGCGGTGAAGCCGACGTGCGCGTCGCCGTCGCGCAGCGTCACCACGGCGACGCCCGCGGCGTGCCGACGGAACACCTGCTTGTACTCGTCGGGCGTGAGGGCGGGCTCGTCGTGGTCGGCGAGCGCGCGCTCGAGGTGGCGCAGGTCCGGCGTGCTGGTGGTCATCGCACGACCTCCAGCGTGTGGGCGGCCGGGCGTGCGCCCTGCGGGGCGGTCGGCGGGGAGAGCGGCGGCGCGTCGGACGCTCCGGGCGCGGGCAGCGCCCGGCGCAGCGGCCGCTCGGCCCGCTCCCACCAGCGTGCGACCGCCGGGCCCAGGTCGGCGAGGTCGGCGTCCAGGACGCTGAGCGTGCGTGTCGGGACGGTCGCGCCGAGCTCGACGAGCACGGGACGCAGGTGCACCTCTCCGACGAGCGCGTGGGCGGGGGTCGCCGACACCACGAGCGGCACGGCGACGACGCCGTCGAGCGCGTCGGGCCCGTAGAGGTCGAGGAACGACTTGAGCAGCCCCGTGAACGACGCCTTGTAGACGGGGGTCGCGACGACGAGCACGTCGGCACCGGCGACGGTCGCGAGCGCGGTGCCGACGTC
>JAEYNO010000237.1 GCA_023412515.1 Actinomycetes bacterium | reverse complement strand
TCGCGATCGAGAACCAGCGCGACGAGGACGCGACGCCGGAGGGCGGCGACGAGGGCGACCTCCCGCAGCTCCCCGCAGGGTTCGTGCAGATCCTCGACCTGCCCGGCGGCGACCCGGCCGCGATGGCGGCCACGCTCCGGGACGTGGTCGGCGCGCTGCCGCCCGCCGCGCGCGTGCTGCCCGGGCACGGCCCCGCGACCGACGTGGCGACCGAGCTCGCGACCAACCCGTACCTGCGCGCCGTGCCCTGACGACCGGCCCGCGGACGGTGCACGGGGCGCCCCGCGCGTCTGGGATCATCGGAGCCATGGCGCGACCCACACCCCTGTCCGGATTCCCCGAGTGGCTGCCCGAGGGGCGCATCGTGGAGCAGCACGTGCTCGACGTGCTGCGCCGCACGTTCGAGCTCCACGGGTTCGCGGGGATCGAGACGCGGGCCGTCGAGCCGCTCGACCAGCTGCTGCGCAAGGGCGAGACCTCCAAGGAGGTCTACGTGCTGCGCCGCCTCCAGGAGGACCCGGAGGCGCCCGCCGAGCGCGCCGGGCAGCTCGGCCTGCACTTCGACCTGACCGTCCCGTTCGCGCGGTACGTGCTGGAGAACGCCGGTCACCTCGCGTTCCCGTTCCGCCGCTACCAGATCCAGAAGGTGTGGCGCGGCGAGCGCCCGCAGGACGGCCGGTTCCGGGAGTTCGTGCAGGCCGACATCGACGTCGTCGGCGCGGGCGCGCTGCCCTACCACTACGAGGTCGAGCTCCCGCTCGTCATGGCCGACGCGCTCGGCGCGCTGCGGGACCTCGGGGTGCCGCCGGTGCGGATCCTCGTGAACAACCGCAAGGTCGCCGAGGGGTTCTACCGCGGCCTCGCCCTCGACGACGTCGAGGGCGTCCTGCGGGGCATCGACAAGCTCGACAAGGTCGGCCCCGACGCGGTCGCCGAGCTGCTCGTGGCCGAGGCCGGCGCGTCCGCCGAGCAGGCCGCCGCGTGCCTCGAGCTCGCGGGGGTCCGCGGCGACGACGCCTCGGTCGTCGACCGCGTCCGCGAGATCGCCGCACGGCACGACGCGTCCACCGACCTGCTCGAGGAGGGTCTCGCCGAGCTCGGCGCGCTCGTGGCCGCCGCGGCGCAGCGGGCGCCGGGCGTCGTCGTCGCCGACCTGCGCATCGCCCGCGGCCTCGACTACTACACCGGATCGGTCTACGAGACCGTGCTCGTCGGGCACGAGGACCTCGGCTCGATCTGCTCCGGCGGGCGCTACGACACGCTCGCGTCCGACGGCGCGACGACGTACCCCGGCGTCGGCCTGTCGATCGGCGTCTCGCGGCTCGTGTCGCGCCTGCTGTCGGCCGGCCTCGTGCGCGCGACGCGCTCGGTGCCGACCGCCGTGCTCGTGGCGGTCACGAGCGAGGAGCGGCGGGCGCAGTCCGATGCCGTCGCGGCCGCGCTGCGCGCGCGGGGCGTGCCCACCGAGGTCGCGCCCAGCGCGGCGAAGTTCGGCAAGCAGATCCGCCACGCCGACCGCCGCGGCATCCCGTACGTCTGGTTCGTCGGCGACGCGACCGACGACGGCGCGCCGCGGCACGACGAGGTGAAGGACATCCGCTCGGGCGAGCAGGTCGTCGCCGACGCCGCGTCGTGGACGCCGCCGGCCGAGGACCTCCTGCCGCGCGTCGTCGCGGGCTGAACGGGCGGTCCGGGGCGCGGCGTGCCTAGCGTGTGCGCGTGACCCCGCGCGAGCACGGCCCCGCCACCGGTCCGCTCACGCTGCGCGGGCACATCGCCGGCGTCGGCACGGCCGAGGGCACGCGACTCGTGGTCGGGCGCTGGCTGCGGTCACCGCTCGGCGCGTTCGCCGACGTCATGGTCGAACGACCCGACGGCACGCGCGTGCTGCTCGCGCCACGGGCCGACGTCGCTGCGCTCGTCGAGCGGCTGTACACCTTCGACGCGGTCCACCTGGTCGACGTGCGCGTCGTCCCCGACGCGGGCGCCCGCACCTGGACCGTCGTCGCGGGGCCCCTCGACGCGCGCCTGACGGTCGGGGCCCGCACGGGCGTCGGCGTCGCGCTGCGCGCGCTGCCGTCCCGCCTGGTCGACCTGCCCCTGACGGCACCCGTCGTGGACGCCGTCGCGGGCCTGCTCGTGCCGGGCGTGCGGACGCGGGGCACGGGGCGCGACGGCTCGGTCGAGACGTACGCCCCGCGCGACCAGCACGCCGTGGTCGCGCTCGAGGCGACGTGGGGCGGGCGCACGCTCGGACCGCTGCGCCGCGTCGAGCCCGCCGTGCGGTTCGGCTTCTCGTCTGCGCCCGCGGCGCCGTCGGTGACGGCCGTCGGCGTCCGGATCCGGCGACCCCGTTGACAGCGCTTCGAACACGTGTTCGACTCGTGCCGTGCGATAGGACGCCCAGAAGACCCCCGAGGTCGACGCCGGCGCGCTGCCGGGCCTCGAGCTGCGCGCCCTGCCCGGCCTGGTGCGCAGCGTCCGCACGCCCGACTTCGCGGGCGTGACGTTCCACGAGGTGCTGTGCCGCAGCGCGCTCAACCGCGTCCCCGACGCCTCGGCCGTCCCGTTCCGGTGGACCGTCAACCCGATGCGCGGGTGCCTGCACGCGTGCGCCTACTGCTTCGCCCGGCCCACGCACGAGTACCTCGACCTCGACGCGGCCCGCGACTTCGAGACGCAGATCGTCGTCAAGACCAACGTCGTCGAGGTGCTGCGCGCGGAGGTCGGTCGGGCGTCCTGGCGTCGCGAGCACGTCGCCCTCGGCACCAACACCGACCCGTACCAGCGCGCCGAGGGGCGCTACCGGCTGATGCCCGGGATCATCGACGCGCTCGCGGGCTCCGGCACACCGCTGTCGGTCCTCACCAAGGGCACGCTGCTGCGGCGCGACCTGCCGCAGCTGGGCGACGTCGCCGCGGACGGCGGTGCGGTCGCGGTCAGCGTGTCCCTCGCGACGGTCGACGAGGACCTCCAGGCGGTCCTCGAGCCCGGCACGCCCACGCCCCGGGCGCGGCTCGAGCTGGTCCGGGCCGCACGCGACGCGGGCCTGGCGTGCGGCGTGCTCGTCGCGCCCGTGCTGCCGTGGCTCACGGACGACGACGAGCACCTCGACGCGCTGCTGCGCGCCATCGCTGACGCCGGCGCCACCAGCGCGACGGTGTTCGGCCTGCACCTGCGCGGCGCCACCCGCGGCTGGTTCATGTCGTGGCTGGCCGACCACCACCCCGAGCTGGTCGCGCCGTACCGCAGGCTCTACCGCCAGGGGGCCTATCTGCCCGAGGAGTACCGCGACATGCTGCGCCGGCGGGCTGCCCCGTTGGTGGCGAAGTACCGGCTCAGCGGCGCGGGCAACCGGTTCTCCCGCGTGCCCCGGACGCCGGTGGCGCCGGTGGCCGAACCGGTGCAGGCCACCCTGTTCTGAGGTTGTTCGTCAGCGACGTGGGTGGTGCACGAT
>JAEYNO010000230.1 GCA_023412515.1 Actinomycetes bacterium | reverse complement strand
CTCCGGCACCGGGTCCGCCTCGACGACGGGCTCCGGCACCGCGACGGGCTCGGGGGCGCCGTCGGCCACGGCCGACGGCGCCGGCCGCTGCTGCACCACGACCGGCTGCTCGTGCGTCAGCGGGGCGGCGACGTCCGCGGTCTGCCCGACGTGCGTGGTCTGCTCGACGTGGACGGTGCCGGTGCGCAGCCCGCCGGCGCGCACGACACCGCCGACGAGCGGCCACCACGGCGTCGCCCCGTCCGGCACGTCACCCGTCACGAGCACGAGACCGCGCACGCCCAGCGCGCGGTGCTCGGTCCACACCGCGCCCTCACCCGCGGCGACCTCCTGCACCTCGTCGGCGCCGTGCAGCCGCAGCAGCACGGGCCCGCGCAGGACGGCGTGCACCGCGCCGTCGGCGTCGGTGCGCACGACGGCGAACCGCGGCAGCGACGCGAAGCCGTCGGCCGCGACCACGCCGAGCGCACCCAGCACGTCGCCGTCGCCGCGCGCGACCCGCCACAGCCCGTCGACCACGTGCGCGGGCGCCTCGGGCTCGACGAGCGCGAGGAACCCGTCGCCCGCGACGGCGGTCCACCGCCCGTCCTGGTACTCGTGGTGGGCGCGCTCGGTCATGCGGGGTCCTCCTGGGCGTGGTCGGGCGTGGTCGCGGGCGGCTCGGTGGGCTCCGCCGCCGCGCGGGGGACGGTCGCGCCGTTGAGCATCTCGTCCCACAGGTGAGGCCCCAGGTCAGGGGCGGACCGGGGTGCGGTGACGTGCGTCTGCTCGGCCGGGGTGGCGGCCGTCGCGACGTCGACGACGACCGCGCTCACGTTGTCGCGACCGCCACGCTCGAGCGCGTGCTGCACGAGCTGCGAGGCAGCATCCTGCGGGTCGCTCACCGCGGAGACCACCTGCGCGATGTCCTCGTCGCCGAGCTCGCGGGTCAGCCCGTCGGTGCAGATCAGCAGCCGGTCGGTGACACCCGCGGGCAGCAGCCAGTAGTCGGGCTCGGGCGGCTCCCCGGTGCCGAGCGCGCGCGTCAGCACGTGCCGCTCCGGGTGGCGCCGCGCGCCGTCGGGCGTGATCTCGCCCGCGTCGATGAGCTCCTGCACGACCGAGTGGTCGACGCTGACCTGCTCGAGCGCACCGTCGGCCCAGCGGTACACGCGCGAGTCCCCGACGTTGAACACCAGCCAGTACCAGCCGCCGTCGTGCTGCGTGACCGCGACGCCGGCGACGGTCGTGCCGCCGCGCCGCCCGCCGGTGAACTCGGTCCGGATCCGGGCCGACGTGCGGTCGAAGCACGCGTGCACGTCGTCGGACGTCGCGGACTGCTGGCCGGCCAGCTGCGCGAACTCCTCGACCGCGATCCGGCTGGCCAGGTCGCCCGCGTCGTGGCCGCCCATGCCGTCGGCCACGAGGAACACCGGTGGGTACGCCAGCAGGGCGTCCTCGTTCACCTCGCGGACGCGTCCCCGGTCCGTCGCCGAACCCCACGACGTGCGCACTGCACCACCCCGTCCTCGCCTGCCAGAGTCATCGGCGCACATGGTGCCTCACCTGAGCGGTGCGGTTCACGTGCGTCCGTCCAGTTCACCCTCAGATGCCCAGCTGGAACACGCCCCAGTACGCGAGCACCACGAGGAGCACCGCCGAACCCGTCAGCACCCCCCACGTCGCCAGGGTGCGCACGGCCCCCGGGGCCACGGGCGTGCCCGCGTGGTGCACGTCGTGCACGCGGCGCGCCAGCAGCACGGCCGCGAGCACCGCCACGACGCCGAGCACACGGACCGCGACCCAGCCGCCCTGCACGACCCACGCGTTGCGCTCGTAGTCCATCGCGAGCCGCGCGATCGCCACGAGGTACCAGATGAGCGCGAGCACGGTCACGACGCTCGTCGCGGCGAGCGCGGTCAGCCGCACGGCGACCCCGCGGCCGAACCGGCGCGGCGCGTGGGACGCGTCACGCGACGGCGACCGCCGCCGCGTGGTGCGGTGCACGACCCTCGTCGTCGCGACCGCGGCGCCCGCGAGCAGCATGAGGGCCGGCGCGCCGACGACGAGGCCGAGCAGGACGTCGCCGTCGCGCAGCCACCGGGGCTGCGGCACCGGCCCGGCGACGTACGGCTGGAACGGCTGGGCGCCCGCGACGTGCGGCTCGGCGTCGCGCGTGCCGGGCAGCCCGAGGACCCAGCCGGACAGGTCGCGCAGGAACGCCGGCACGACCTGCCCGCCCACGCGGATGCCGTGGTCGGCCTCGGCGTAGTAGCGGATCGTCACGTCCTCGTTGCCGGCGTCGGCGACGTCGTCGCGGACCTGCAGGGCGCCCTGGACGATCGGCATCGAGGCGTCCCCCGTGCCGTAGACGACCAGCACGGGCTGCGTCATGCGGCGCTGCCACGGCTCGACGTCGAAGTCGACGTACTCGAACCCGCCGCCGGGCATGGTCATGCCGACCGCGCGCGGGATCGCCCGGAACACCGCGTCCGGCACGCCCGTGTTGCGCAGGTACGCGTCGACCGCGAACGCCGCCTGCTGCCGCGGCGGCACGACCGGTGACGACACCAGGACGACGCTCTCGATCGCGGGGTCCTCGACCGCCATCACGGGGGCGATCCAGCCGCCCTCGCTCTCGGCGTACACGCTGACACGGTCCGGGTCGACCTCGGGCCGGTCCCGCAGCAGGTCGACCGAGCGCAGGTAGTCCTGCGCCATCGCGACGTAGTCGCGGTGCCGGGTCGTGTACGTGTCGAGGCGCTTGTCCGGCACCATCGCGACGACGCCGTGCTCCGCGAGGCTGCGCGCCTGGGCGAGGAACGCCTGCGTGAACTTCCCCGTGCCGGCGCCGTGCACGAACACCACGCCCGGCAGCGGCCCCGTCGCCCCGACGGGCAGGCTGATGCGCGCCTGGACGCTCGTGCCGTCGAGCGGCACGGTCACGACGACCTCGCGCACGTCGTACGTGCGCAGCGACGGCGCGCCGCCGACCGAGGTGCGTGCCGTCTCGACCTCGATCACCCGCTCGAGCGGCTCGGGCGTCCAGCGCGGCCCGAGGACGGCCCCGAGCACGGCGAGCAGCACGACGCCCAGCGCGACGCCCGCGACGACGCGGTACAGGTTCTCGGGGCGTCCGGCGGGCGCGCCGGGGTCGCGGCGGCGCACCACGCGACGCCAGGTCGACGTGGTGGCGGCCGGCTCGGGTGCGCCGTCCTCCTGGGTGCCGGTCACCGCGGGTGCCACGTCACCTCAGAAGCCCAGCCTGCCGAGCTGCTTGGGGTCGCGCTGCCAGTCCTTGGCGACCTTGACGTGCAGGTCGAGGAAGACGCGCGCGCCGAGCAGCGCCTCGATCTGCGTGCGGGCACGCGTGCCGACGTCGCGCAGGCGCGCGCCGGCACGCCCGATGACGATGGCCTTCTGGCTGTCGCGCTCGACGTAGAGGTTGACGCGGACGTCGAGCAGCTGACGGCCGTCGGCGCCCGGGGGCTGCTCGCGCGGCACGATCTCCTCGACGACGACCGCGAGCGAGTGCGGCAGCTCGTCGCGCACGCCCTCGAGGGCGGCCTCGCGCACGAGCTCGGCGACCATGACCTGCTCGGGCTCGTCGGTGAGCTCGCCCTCGGGGTAGAGCGCGGGCCCCTCGGGCAGGTGCCCCACGAGCACGTCGGCGACGACGTCCACCTGGTAGCCGTCCTGCGCGGACACGGGCACGACGTCCGCCCACTCGCCGAGCTGGTCGACCGCGACCAGCTGCTCGGCCAGCCGCGCGCGCGGGACCTTGTCGGCCTTCGTGACGACCGCGACGACGGGCACGCCGGGGCGCCCCGCGGGCGCGAGCCGTGCGAGCTGCTCGGCGATGTAGCGGTCGCCGGGGCCGATCTTCTCGTCGGCGGGCAGGCAGAACCCGACGACGTCGACCTCGGTGAGCGTGTCGCGCACGAGGTCGTTGAGCCGCTCCCCCAGCAGCGTTCGCGGGCGGTGCAGCCCGGGCGTGTCGACCAGCACGAGCTGCGCGTCGTCGCGGTGCACGATCCCCCGCACGACGTGCCGCGTGGTCTGGGGGCGCCCCGACGTGATGGCGACCTTCTGCCCCACGAGCGCGTTGGTCAGCGTGGACTTGCCCGCGTTGGGGCGTCCCACGAAGCACGCGAAACCCGACCGGTGCGTCACCGCGCCACCTCCGTCCCGTGGTCGGCCGCCGCGGGCACGCCGCGGCCGGGCGTGGCGTCCTGCGCCGCGCCGTCGTCCGCCGCGCGGTGCACGAGCACGGTCGCGAGCCGCTTGCGGCGACCCTCGACGCGCTCGGCCTCGAGCCGCAGGCCGTGGATCTCGCCCACCGACCCCGGGAGCGGCACCTTGCCCAGCGCCTTGGCGAGCAGTCCCGCTGCCGTGTCCACGTCCTCGTCCTCCACCTCGATGCCGAACAGGTCCCCCAGCTCGTCGCGCCCCAGGCGCGCCGGGACACGGTAGCCGCCGTCGGGCAGCTCCTCGACACCCGGTGCGCTCGTGTCGTGCTCGTCGGTGAGCTCGCCGACGATCTCCTCGAGCGCGTCCTCGATCGTCACCAGGCCCGCGATGCCGCCGTACTCGTCGACGACGAGCGCGATGTGGCTGGACCCGTCGCGCAGCTCGCGCAGCAGCTCGTCGACCGGCTTGGACTCCGGGACGTAGACCGGCGGGCGCACGAGCGACGACGCGGGCGCGTCGAGCGGGTCGTCGCCGGGAGTGGCGCCGCGGGCCGGGATCCGGCGCACGACGTCCTTGAGGTACAGCACGCCGAGCATGTCGTCGACCGAGTCGCCGACGACGGGCACGCGCGAGAACCCGGAGCGCAGCAGCAGCGCGAGCACCTTGTGCAGGGGCGTGTCGGCGTGCGCGGTGATCATGTCGGTGCGCGGCACCATGACCTCGCGCGTGAGCGTGTCGCCCAGCTCGAGGACCGAGCGGAACATGTCGCGCTCGTCGTCCTCGATGCCGTCGGACTCGCTGACGCGGTCGACCATGTCGCGCAGCTCGGTGTCGTCGACGCCCGCGGCGGCGACCGTCGGGTCGGCGCGCCGACACACGCCGCCCGCGACGGCCGTGACGACGAGCAGCAGGCGCGAGAGCGCGGCGAGGACGCCGACGGGGTGGCGCCGGCCCATGCTGCGGGGGCTGACGCGCACGAGCAGGAACGCCACGACCGCGCACGCGGCGATCGCCAGCAGCGCGGTCGCCCACCAGGACAGCGAGCCGGCGCTGATCGCGAGCGTGAGGCACACCGTCGCGGTCATCTCGCCCAGCAGCCGCACGAACGACGCGGCCTGCGCGACCCGTGCCGGGTCGTCGACGAGCCGGCGCACGCGCTCCGCGGCACCGGGCCGCTCGGCCTCGAGCTCGGCGACGCGCGACCGCGTGACCCGCAGCACCGCGACCTCGCCCGCCGAGAGCGCGGCGGCCAGCACGATGCCCGCGACCGCGACCGCCACGAGGCCGGCGACGGGGACCCCGGTCATCGCCCGGCCAGGAACGTCAGCAGCAGCTGCCGCTGCAGCGCGAACATCTCCTTCTCCTCGTCGGGCTCGACGTGGTCGTACCCCAGCAGGTGGAGGATGCCGTGCGTCGTCAGCAGCAGCATCTCCTCGGCCGTCGAGTGCCCGGCGGTGCGCGCCTGGGTCGCGGCGACCTCGGGGCACAGCACGACGTCCCCCAGCACGCCGGGGCCCGCGGGCTCGCCCTCGCGGCCGGGCCGCAGCTCGTCCATCGGGAAGGACAGCACGTCGGTCGGGCCGGGCTCGTCCATCCACCGCACGTGCAGGTCCGTCATCGTGGCCGTGTCGACCAGCCGCACGAAGAGGTCGGCCTGCGGGTGCACGTGCATCGCGTCCATGACGTACCGGCCCAGCGCGGCGAACTCCGCCTCGTCGACCTCGACGCCCGACTCGTTGCTCACCTCGACGCTCATGCCCCGTCCCACCTCGCGTACGCGTCGATGATCTCTCCCACCAACCGGTGCCGGACCACGTCCTTCGACGTCAGCCGGCAGAACTCGACGTCCTCGACACCCGCGAGGACCTTCTCGACGACCCGCAGCCCCGACGTGGTCGCGCTCGGCAGGTCGACCTGCGTGACGTCCCCCGTGACGACGACCTTGGACCCGAAGCCCAGGCGCGTGAGGAACATCTTCATCTGCTCGACCGACGTGTTCTGCGCCTCGTCGAGGATGATGAACGCGTCGTTGAGCGTGCGCCCGCGCATGTACGCCAGCGGCGCGACCTCGACCGTGCCGGCCTCCATGAGCCGCGGGATCGACTCGGGGTCGACCATGTCGTGCAGCGCGTCGTACAGCGGCCGCAGGTACGGGTCGATCTTCTCGGACAGCGACCCGGGCAGGAAGCCGAGCCGCTCGCCGGCCTCGACCGCGGGGCGCGTCAGCACGATGCGGTTGACCCGGCGGGCCTGGAGCGCCTGGACCGCCTTGGCCATCGCGAGGTACGTCTTGCCGGTCCCGGCTGGTCCGATGCCGAACGTCACGGTGTTGCGCTCGATCGCGTCGACGTAGTCCTTCTGGCCCGCGGTCTTGGCGCGGATCGTGCGCCCGCGGGTCGACAGGATGTTGAAGGTCAGGACGTCGGCGGGGCGTGCGCCGGAGTCGGCCGTGAGCATCGTCACGGACCGCTGCACGACCTCGGGGCTCAGCGGGGTCCCCGCGGCGGCCATCTCGACGAGCTCGTCGACCAGGCGCGTGACGAGGGCGACGTCGCCCGCGGGCCCGGCGAGCGTGACCTCGTTGCCGCGCACGTGCACGTCGACGGTCGCGAAGCCGTCCTCGATGCTGCGCAGGACCTCGTCGCGCAGCCCGAGCAGCTCGACCATCGACACGTCCGGCGGGACGGTGATGCGGTGCTCGACGCGCGCGTGCCGCGGCTCGGGGACGCTGGCGGTGGGGGTGGGCTCGGCCATGTGCTCGGCGGCTGCCGTGCGCTCCTTCTCTCGTGGGCGGCCCGGCTGCTGCGGGCACGCCTCCATCCTACGGCGCGCGCCCCGCGAGGGCCCGCGAGTTCCCGCCGTCGTGGGCCCTTCGTCCCCGGGCGTCCGGGCCGGGGCAGGAGAACACTGGCAGGAGGCCGTCGGGCAACGGAGCCCGACGGGTGCGACCCGGAGGAGGCACCGTGGCCCGCTACGTGAAGGACTTCAGCGAGGGCGACAAGGACCAGAAGGACCTGCTCGGCGGCAAGGGCGCGAACCTCGCCGAGATGACCCGGCTCGGCCTGCCGGTCCCGCCGGGCTTCACGATCACCACGGAGGCGTGCCGCGCTTACCTGCGCACGGGCGAGGTGCCGCCCGAGCTGCGCGTCGAGGTGACGATGGCGGTCCGGCACCTCGAGGACGAGCTCGGGCGTCGGCTCGGGGACTTCCACGACCCGCTGCTGGTGTCGGTGCGCTCGGGCGCGAAGTTCTCGATGCCCGGCATGATGGAGACGGTCCTCAACGTCGGGCTGAACGACGCGTCGGTGCAGGGGCTGGCCGAGCTGTCGGGTGACGAGCGGTTCGCGTGGGACTCCTACCGCCGGCTGATCCAGATGTTCGGCCGCACGGTGCTCGGCATCGACGCCGACCTGTTCGCCGACGCGCTCGACAAGGCCAAGGCCGCCCGGGGCGTGACGGCCGACGTCGACCTCGACACGCAGGACCTGCGCGCGCTGGTCGGCACGTACAAGCAGATCGTGCGCGACGAGTCGGGCCGCGAGTTCCCGCAGCACCCGCGCGAGCAGCTCGACATGGCGATCGTCGCGGTCCTGGACTCGTGGGGCACCGAGCGCGCACGTCTCTACCGCCGCAAGGAGCGGATCCCCGACGACCTCGGCACGGCGGTCAACGTCTGCACGATGGTGTTCGGCAACCTCGGGCCGACGTCGGGCACCGGCGTGGCGTTCACGCGGGACCCCGCGACGGGTCGCACGGGCGACTACGGCGACTACCTCGTGAACGCGCAGGGCGAGGACGTGGTCGCGGGCATCCGCAACACGCTGTCCCTGGCCGACCTCGAGCAGGTCGACCCCGCGGCGTACGCCGAGCTGCGCCAGGCGATGCGCCGCCTCGAGACGCACTACCGCGACCTGTGCGACATCGAGTTCACGATCGAGCGCGGCAAGCTGTGGATGCTGCAGACGCGCGTGGGCAAGCGCACGGCGCCGGCTGCGTTCCGGATCGCGTGCCAGCTGGTCGACGAGCACCTCATCACGATGGACGAGGCGCTGTCCCGCGTGTCGGGGGCGCAGCTCGCGCAGCTGCAGTTCCCGCAGTTCGCGCCCGACCCCGACGGCGCGGCCGACCGCGTGCTGCTGACGCGCGCGATGCCCGCGTCGCCGGGCGCCGCGGTCGGCCGCGCGGTGTTCGACCCCGCGACGGCGCAGGCGTGGGCCGCGCGCGGCGAGGACGTCGTGCTCGTGCGGCGCGAGACCAACCCCGACGACCTGGGCGGCATGATCGCCGCGGTGGGCGTGCTGACGGCGCGCGGCGGCAAGACGTCGCACGCCGCGGTCGTGGCCCGCGGCATGGGGCGCACGTGCGTCGTCGGCGCGGAGGAGCTCGTCATCGACCCGGCCGACCGCTCGCTGACCGCGCGCGGCCGCACGGTGCGCGAGGGCGACGTGCTCGCGATCGACGGGACGAGCGGCGAGGTGTTCCTCGGCGCCGTGCCCGTGGTGCCCTCGCCCGTGCAGCGGTACCTCGAGGACGGCCTGGACGCCGCGCTCGAGGTGGCGCCCGACGACGAGACACGCGACCTGGTGCGGGCCGTCGACCGGATCCTGCGGCACGCCGACGCGACGCGGCGCCTGCACGTGCACGCCAACGCCGACACGGCGCAGGACGCCGCGCGGGCGCGCCGCCTGGGTGCGCAGGGCATCGGCCTGTGCCGCACCGAGCACATGTTCCTCGGCGAGCGGCGCGTGCTCGTCGAGCGCGTCGTGCTGGCGGCGGACGACGCCGAGCGGCAGGCCGCGCTCGACGCGCTGCTGCCGCTGCAGCGCGCCGACTTCACGGACCTGCTGGAGGCGATGGACGGCCTGCCGACGACCATCCGGCTCATCGACCCGCCGCTGCACGAGTTCCTGCCGGACCTCACCGAGCTGTCCGTCAAGGTCGCGCTCGCGGCGGAGCGCGGCGAGGTCGACGACGGCGACGTCACCCTGCTCGCCGCGGTGCGGCGCATGCACGAGGCCAACCCCATGCTCGGCCTGCGCGGCGTGCGGCTCGGGCTCGTGGTCCCCGGGCTGTTCGACCTGCAGATCCGCGCCGTGTGCGAGGCCGTCGCGGCGCGCCTGGCCGCCGGCGGCGACCCGCACGCCGAGATCATGGTGCCGCTCGTGGGCTCGGTGCAGGAGCTGCGACTGGTCCGCGAGCGCGCGCTGGCCATCATGGCCGAGGTGGGCGCGGAGCGGGGCGTGAGCGTCGAGCTGCCGGTGGGCTGCATGATCGAGCTGCCGCGCGCGGCGCTCACGGCGGACCGCATCGCGACCCAGGCGGCGTTCTTCTCGTTCGGCACGAACGACCTCACCCAGACCACGTGGGGGTTCAGCCGCGACGACGTCGAGGGCGCGTTCTTCGCGCAGTACACGGCCAACGGCGTGCTGTCGGTGTCGCCGTTCGAGACCCTCGACGTCAAGGGGGTCGGGCAGCTCGTCGAGACGGCGGTGCGGCTGGGTCGCGCGACGCGTCCCGACCTGGTGCTCGGCGTGTGCGGCGAGCACGGCGGCGACCCCGAGTCGATCCGGTTCTTCGACGCCGTCGGGCTCGACTACGTGTCCTGCTCCCCGTTCCGGGTACCGGTCGCGCGGCTCGAGGCGGGACGCGCGGCGGTCGAGCACGAGGGCAGCGACTCACGCTGACCGGGGCGACGCGCTGGATCGCCCTCTCACCGCGAGAGCGCGATCCAGCCCACCCCGCAACCATCGCGAGAGTGCGATCCAGCCCACCCCGCAACCATCGCGAGAGTGCGATCCAGTCCCACCACTCACCGCGAGAGAGCGATCCAGCCCGCCCCCGCGACCACCGCGAGAGTGCAACTCGACGGCGTGCCGCGCCGCGGCGGGCCTCAGCCCCAGCGGCCCAGCCGGTCGGCGAGCATCGCGAGCGCGACCGGCCCCGCCGTCGACGTGCGCAGCACGTGCGGCCCGAGCCGGCACGTCAGCGCGCCGGCCCCGGTGAGCGCGTCGAGCTCGCGGTCGCTGATGCCGCCCTCGGGGCCCACCACGACCAGCAGGTCCCCGGACGTGGGCGGCGCGACCTCGTGCAGCGGCCGCGTCGCGCTCTCGTGGAGCACGACGACGAACCCGCCCGCGGCCACGACGTCGGCGACGTGCGCGACGAGCCCCTTGCCGTCGAGCGCCTGCTCGACGAGCGGCACGCACGCGCGGCGCGACTGCTTGGTGGCCGCGCGCACGGTCCCGATCCACCGCGCGCGGCTCTTCTGCGCACGGTCGCCGCGCCAGATGACGACGGACCGCTCGGCCTGCCACGGCACGACGACGTCGACGCCGACCTCGGTCGCCGCCTCGATCGCCATCTCGTCACGGTCGCCCTTGGCGAGGGCCTGCACGAGCACGAGCCGCGGCGACGGCGCGGGCTCGCGCACGACGTCGTCGACGTCGATCCGCACGCCCTGCGGACCCGCGGCGCGCACGCGCCCGAGCAGCCGGACGCCCGCACCGTCGACGACGTCGACGCGCTCACCCGGACCGCGGCGCTGCACGACGCCCGCGTGCCGCCCCTCGGTGCCGTCGAGCAGGAACTCCCCGCCCGCGACGACGTCGTCGAGCCGTCCCGCGTCGACGAGGAAGACCGGTGCGCTCACCGGCCGGCGAGCTTGTCGCGGAGCTTGGAGAAGACGCCCGGGTGGGCGGCCGCGAGCCGCGCCTCGGGGCGCTCCTCGCCGCGCAACGCGGCGAGCCGCCGCAGCAGCTCAGCCTGCTCGTCGTCGGCGGGCGTGGGCACCTGGACCTCGACGTGCACGTGCAGGTCGCCGCGCCCGCCGACGTGCAGGTGGCCGACGCCGAGCCCCTTGAGCGTGACGACCTGCCCGGGCTGCGTGCCGGGGCGCAGGTCGACCTCGCGCTCGCCGTCGAGCGTCTGCATCGTGAGCACCGTGCCGAGCGCGGCAGCGGTCATGGGGACCTGCAGCGTCGCGTGCAGGTCGTCGCCCTGGCGCACGAACGTGTCGTGCTTGCGCTCGCGCACCTCGAGGTAGACGTCGCCCGCGGGGCCGCCCGCGGGGCCGACCTCGCCCTGGCCGGTGAGCTTGATGCGCGTGCCGGTGTCGACGCCCGCGGGCACGTCGACCGACAGCGTGCGGCGCGAGCGCACGCGCCCCTCGCCCGCGCACTCGGTGCACGGCTCGGGGATGACCGTGCCGAAGCCGTGGCACGCCGCGCACGGCTGCGTCGTCATGACCCGGCCGAGGAACGACTGCGCGACGCGCTGCACCGAGCCGCGCCCGCCGCACACGTCGCACGTGCGGGGCGAGGTGCCCGGGCGGCAGCACGTGCCGCCGCACGTCGGGCACAGCACCGCGGTGTCCACCTGGATCTCGCGGTGCACGCCGAACGCGGCCTCGGCGAGGTCGAGGTCGAGGCGCACGAGCGCGTCCTGGCCGCGCCGCGCGCGCGGTGCGGGCCCGCGCTGCGCCCCGCCGCCGGCGGCGCCGAAGAACGTCTCGAAGATGTCTTGGAACCCGAAGCCGCCGCCCATGCCGCCGCCGGGCGACGACGGGTCGGCGCCCATGTCGTACGCACGGCGCTTGTCGGGGTTGCCGAGCACGTCGTACGCGCGCGACACGTCCTTGAACCGCTCCTCGGTCGCGGCGTCCGTCCCCGCGACGTCGGGGTGCAGCTCGCGTGCGAGCTTGCGGTACGCCTTCTTGATCTGCTCGGGCGTCGCGTCGCGCGCGACGCCCAGGATCTCGTAGTAGTCGGTCACGTGGCGTGGTGCTCGCTTCCTGCTCGTGCGTGGCGTGGACGGGCCTGCGCGGGCGCCGGACGGCGCGTGCGCGGCGCGCCGTCAGCCCGCGAGGATCCGGGTCAGGTACCGGGCGACGGCACGCACCGCCGCCATGGTCTGGGGGTAGTCCATGCGCAGCGGGCCGACCGACCCGAGCACGGCGACCGACGACCCGTCGCCGCCGTAGCCGCTCGTGACGATGCTGGTCTCGGCGAGGCCCTCGTGCTGCGTCTCGCGGCCGATGCGCACCGCGACGCCCGAGGCGTCCTCGGCCATCTCCGACAGCAGCCGCAGCAGCACGACCTGCTCCTCGAGCGCCTCGAGGACCGGGCCGAGCGTGTGCGCGAAGTCGGCGCCGGCGCTGCGCGCGAGGTGCGAGGCGCCGGCGACGACCACGCGCTCCTCGCTCTCCTGCGCCAGGGTCTCGGAGACCACCGCGACGACGGCGCGCACGAGGTCGGCGCCCACGGGCGTGAACTCCGCCGCGAGGTCCTGCAGCGCGCCGTCCAGCTCGGCCAGCCGCATGCCGGCGGCGGCGACGTTGAGCCGCACGCGCAGCCGCGCGACGACGGACTCGTCGAGGTCCTCGCCGAGCTCGAGCGTGCGCTGCTCGACGCGCCCGGTGGTCGTGATGATGACGACGAGCAGGTGCCGGGCGCCGACGGGCACGAGCTCGACGTGCCGCAGCGCCGACCGCCGCAGCGAGGGGTACTGCACGACCGCGACCTGGTGGGTCAGCTGCGCGAGCAGCCGCACCGCGCGGTCGATGACGTCGTCGAGGTCGACCGCCTCCTCGAGCAGCAGGCCGATCGCGCGCTTCTCGGCCGCCGAGAGCGGCTTGACGCCCGAGAGCTGGTCGACGAACACGCGGTACCCGAGGTCGGTGGGCACGCGACCGGCGGACGTGTGCGGCTGGACGATGAGTCCGGCGTCCTCGAGCGCGGCCATGTCGTTGCGGATCGTGGCCGGCGACACGCCGAGCGCGTGCCGCTCCGTGAGCGCGCGAGACCCGACCGGCTCGCGCGTCGCGACGTAGTCCTCGACGATCGCGCGCAGCACGTCCAGCCGACGGTCCTCGCTCATCTCGCCTCCTCCGTCGCCCGTGCGCCCGCCCGTCCGGGGCGCACCCCGCGGTCCGGGGCGTAGCACTCGCCCGGACCGAGTGCCAATTCTACGCGGTCGGCCCGGCGGGGCCACGGCGTGGCAGCGCGTCGCCGGTCACGTCCCCCACGGACCTCCTAGAGTCTCCCGCGTGACCCACGACCGCTACGGCTCCGACGTGCTGTCGTCGGACAGCTCCGCCCCCCGTACCGCGCACCACCGTCCGCCGCGGACGGCGCGCGACCAGCCGGCCGACCACGGCCTCGTCGTGGAAGACGTCGAGACCGGGTGGGTCGGTGCGGTCGTGCGGGTCGAGAAGTCGGGCGGCCAGCACGTCGTCGTGCTCGAGGACCGGCGGGGCCGCACGCGCACGTTCCGCCTCGGCCCGGGGTTCTGGGTCGACGGCGAGCCCGTCGTGCTCACCGCGCCCGTGACGTCGCGCGCACCCGCGCGACCGACCCGCACCGCGTCCGGGTCGGTGGCCGTGCCCGACGCACCGGCCCGCGTCGCGCGGGGCTCGCGCATCTGGGTCGAGGGCAAGCACGACGCCGAGCTCGTCGAGAAGGTCTGGGGCGACGACCTGCGCGTCGAGGGCGTCGTCGTCGAGCTGCTCGACGGTGTGGACCACCTCGCGGACGCGCTGCGCGAGTTCCGGCCGAGCGTCGACCGGCGCGTCGGCGTGCTGGTGGACCACCTCGTGCCGGGGTCGAAGGAGAGCCGGATCGCGGCCGATGCCGTCCGCGGCGTGCCCGCGGGCAGCGTGCTGGTGCTGGGGCACCCCTACGTCGACGTGTGGCAGGCCGTGCGCCCCGAGCGGCTCGGACTCACGTCGTGGCCCACGATCGAGCGCGGCACCGAGTGGAAGCGCGGCATCCTGCGCGAGCTGGGGTGGCCGGCCGCCGAGCAGGCGGACGTCGCGCGCGCGTGGCAGCGCATCCTGCGCTCGGTGCGCTCGTACGCGGACCTCGAGCCGAGCCTGCTGGGACGCGTCGAGGAGCTCATCGACTTCGTCACCGCCTGACACGACGAGGTACGACGAGGCCCGCCCGGGATCCCGGGCGGGCCTCGTCCCGTGCAGCGACGCCGTCAGGCCGCGATCTGGCCGTTCGTCACGCGGCGGTACGCGTACGCCGAGAACAGCGCGGCGACCGGGCCGGCGACCAGCACGCCGACGAAGCAGGCGATGAAGCCCACCACGACGATCGCGATGGCGACGAGCACCACGAGCACCGAGGACCCGACGTTGCGGGTCTGCAGCTGCACCGACTCGCGGATCGCGTCGATCGCCCCGAGGTTGCGGTCGACGATCAGGTGGTACCCGAAGAACACGAAGTACGTGATGGCGATCTGCGCGAGCGCGCCGAAGAACGGGATGAACGTGAGGACCCCGTTGGCGACCGCCAGCAGCAGACCCAGCACGAACACCTGGGCCACGTGCGAGAAGTCGAACATGTCGGCCAGCGACACCGGCCGCCCGGCGGTGACCTTGAGCGCGGTGCCGATGACGGCCGCGCTGAACAGCGACCCCAGCAGGATCGTCACGGCCGTGATGACCGCACCCGCGATGCCGGCCGAGGCCAGCGCGAAGCCGGCGCCGACGCCGCTGCCGTCGCGGCCGATCAGCGAGCCGAAGCCGCCGAAGATGCCCGACACGAGCGAGGTGACGACGCTGATGCCGATGCCCCACAGCAGCGTCCCGACCAGGAACGTCACCCAGTTCTGGCCGAACTTGGAGAACGCCCACGAGAAGCCGTTGCCGATGTCCACCTGCCCCGGCGCCGGCGCGTATGGCTGGCCGTAGGGCTGCTGGCCGTAGGGCTGACCCGCAGGCTGGCCGTACGGCGACGCCGGCGGCGTGGTGCCGTACCCCGGGGGCGGCGGCGTGCCGTAGCCCGGGGGCGGGGGGTAGGCGCCGCCCGGGGGCGGGGTGGGCG
>JAEYNO010000276.1 GCA_023412515.1 Actinomycetes bacterium | reverse complement strand
CCCCTCGCCCGCCGGCGAACCCGCGATCCGTCGCGCGTACCGCGCCCGCACCGCGACGGATCGCGGTGTCGCCGTGGTCGCGCGCTCGGCGGCGCCCCGCCGGACACGCGTCCTGGACGCGACGCGGGCGCCCGTCGTGGAGCCTTCGCGAAGACGGCGAAGCGGACGAAGAAGAAGTTGTGGAGAAGGGGTGACGAAAACCCCTACCGGTCAGTACCGTGCACAGGGTGCCCGGCGGCTGTGACCACAGCCAACGTCGGGTATGACGTCCGGGGGGGCCGTCTGCGGCCTGCCGTGACGTCGTCGTGCCCCCGACGTCCGACCCCCGGGATGGATCCCATGCCACGTCGCCTGCTCGCCGGCCTGACCGCCGCGTCCGTCGTCCTCACCAGCGCCCTGCTCGGCACGTCGGTCGCGAGCGCCGCCCCACCACCGGACGACCTGTCCGGCCTGCTCGTCGCGGGCGACGTCTCGGTCACGAAGGTCGAGGGCGTCGGCGACGCGCTCGCCGAGGCCAGCGGGACCGTCACCGCGTTCGTCGAGCTCGACACCCCCTCGGGCGTCGAGGTCGCGGCCGACGGCGGCAGCCCCGCGCAGGTCCGCGAGGCCGCCGCCGCGACCGAGGCGGCCGCCGCGGACGTCGTGCCGGCCGAGGCGTCGAGCGCGAGCGCGCGCACCGCCGCAGCGCAGCCGCAGCGCCTCGCGACCGTCACGAACCTCGTCTCGGGCGCGCTCGTGCTGGGCGACGCCGACCAGCTGCGCACGCTCGCCGACGACCCGAACGTCCGGTCCGTGCGCCTCGTCGCCGAGCGCACGCTCGACAACGCCGCGCAGGTGGAGTTCACCAAGGCCCTCGCGACGTGGCAGAGCACGGGCGTGCTGGGCACCGACATCACGGTCGGCGTCATCGACACGGGCATCGACTACACGCACGCCGCCTTCGGCGGTCCCGGCACCGTCGAGGCCTACGAGGCCGCGTACGGCGAGGACGGCACGGGCCCGGTGCCCGCCGGCTCGTTCGACCCCGACAAGTTCCTCGGCGGGTACGACTTCGCGGGGACCAACTACAACGCGGACAGCACCGACCCCGCGCAGCTCGTCCCCGTGCCCGACGAGAACCCCATCGACGTCCACGGCCACGGCACGCACGTCGCCGGCACCGCCGCGGGCTACGGCGTGACCCCCGACGGCACGACGTTCGACGGCGACTACTCGGCGCTCGAGTCGGTCCTCGACTGGCCCGTCGGACCGGGCACCGCGCCGATGGCCAAGCTGTACGCGCTCAAGGTGTTCGGCGACGTCGCGGGCTCCACGAGCCTGTCGTCGCTCGCGCTCGACTGGGCGGCCGACCCCAACGGCGACGGCTCGTTCGACGACCGCATCGACGTGCTGAACCTGTCGCTCGGCGCCGCCGGCGCACCGGCCGACGACCCCGAGTCGCTGCAGGTCTCCGAGCTCACCGCGCTCGGCACGACCGTCGTGCTGTCGGCCGGCAACGAGGGCGACATCGAGGACGTCGGCGGCTCGCCCGGCAACGGCTTCGCGGGCCTCACCGTCGCGTGGTCGGTGGGCAAGGACCTCGCGTTCGACGCGACCGAGGTGACCGAGGCGTCCGACCCGGCGCTCGTCGGCCGGCACGCCGGTCAGAACTCGGTCAACTACAGCGGCCCCGACGTCACGGCGCCCGTCGCGTACGTCGGTGCGACGTTCGACGGCTGCACCGCCTTCACGCCCGAGCAGGCCGCGACGGTCGCGGGCAAGATCGCGTACCTGTGGTGGGACGACGACGACGCGACCCGCGCGTGCGGCTCCGGCGTGCGCTTCAACAACGCCGAGGCCGCGGGTGCGGTGGGCGTGCTGCTGCCCACCGAGCTCGCGGTGTTCTCCGCCGGAATCGGCGGCAACGCGACGATCCCCGGCTTCCAGCTGACCGCCGCCTCGACCGACGCGCTGCTCCCCGAGATCGAGGCGGGCACGCTCGTCACGACGATGGGCCCGTCGCTCGCGCTGAGCACGCGCCAGGACGTCGCGCCGGACACCCTGTCGACCTCGTCGTCGCGCGGCGTGCACGGCTCGCTCGGCTGGGGCAAGCCCGACGTGGCGGCGCCCGGTCAGCAGATCGTGTCCGCGAACGTCGGCTCCGGCAACGGCGGCGCCAGCAGCAACGGCACGTCGATGGCCTCGCCGCACGTCGCGGGCATCGCGGCGCTCGTCCGCGAGGCGCACCCGGGCTGGTCGGCCGCGCAGATCAAGGCCGCCATCGTCAACACCGCGACGCACGACGTCGCGACCGAACCCGGCGGCGACCTCTTCTTCGGCCCGCCGCGCGTCGGCTCGGGTCGCGTCGACACGCTCGCCGCGGTCACCAACGACACGCTCGTCTACAACGCCGAGCGCCCGCAGCAGACCTCGGTCAGCTTCGGCCTGGTCCCGCTCGCGGACAAGACCGTGACGATCCGCAAGGCCGTCACCGTGCAGAACCTCGGCTCCACGGCGCGCACCTACGCCACGAAGGTCACGTCGAGCACGACGTCCGGCGGGGCGACCATCACGGCCGCGCCGGCGAGCCTGCGGGTGCCCGCGGGCGGGACGGGCGTCGTCACGCTGACGTTCACCGCGGACCCCGCCACCGTGCAGCGCGAGATCGACCCGACCATGCAGGCCGAGCAGATCGAGGGCCTGCCGCGCGAGTTCGTCTCGCAGGTCTCCGGCCGGCTCGTGCTGACGTCGGGCGGCAAGGAGTGGCGCCTGCCCGTGCAGGGCACGCCGCGCCCGACGTCCGACCTCGAGGCCGCGCCGCTCGCGTTCCCCGACCCGTCGGCCGCCACCGCCGAGCTCGCGTTCAGCGGGCGCGACGTGCAGTCCCTCGGCTGGTACGGCCTGGCGACGCCGCTCGTGCACGCGGCCGACTCGCCGCGGCTCGAGGAGCTGCCGCCGGGCGCCGAGACCTCGGCCTCGACCATCAAGGCGGGCGACATCCGGCACGTCGGGTGGGCGTCCACCGCGCCCGCGCTCGCGGCCGACGGCGGCGACCCCGCCGAGGGCTACCTGGGCGTCGGCATCGCGACGGACGGCGACTGGGCGGCCCTGGGCCACGCGCTCAAGCCGTTCGTCCTCGTCGACACCGACGGCGACGGCGAGCCCGACGTCATGTCCGTGGTCGCCAAGCTCGACGAGACCGACTACACGGTCGTGCAGACCTACGACTACGACACGAACGAGCTGATCGCCGGGCCCGAGCTGCTGTACCCCTTCGCGGGGAACATCGAGATGGGCGCGTTCGACAACAGCACGGTCGTCGTCCCGGTGCCGCTCGCGGCGCTCGGCGTCGAGCCCGGCACGCCGGTCTCGGTGTGGGCGCAGATGCGCAGCACCTACGCCTTCCCCGCCGACGGGATCGTCGACGAGGTCGGGCCCTTCACGGTCGACCCGTACGACCCGCCGCTGTGGTTCGGCTCGAACGTCGGCGCCGACTTCGTGTCGCAGACGTTCGACGGCGCGACCGTGGAGGCGCACGGCGGTCCCGGTGCGGGCGACCAGAAGGTCCTCGTGCTGCACCACTCCAACGGCACGGGCGACCGCGCGCAGGTCGTCGACGTCACGGTCCCCGAGGCCGTCGCGACGACCACGACGCTCGACGTCGAGTCCTCCGGCACGGCCGGCGGCGAGACGGTGCTGCGGGCGACGGTCGCGCCGCCGGAGGCCACCGGGACGTTCACGTTCTACGACGGCGAGGTCGAGCTCGGCACGGCCGCCGTGACCGACGGCGGCGGGGAGCTCGCGACGTCGAGCCTCAACGCCGGTGCGCACGCGCTGAAGGTCCGGTACACGCCGGACTCGCCGCTGTGGACCGCGTCCGAGTCGGCGGTCACGGAGGTCGACCTCGCACCGTCGGCCTCGACGACCGCGCTGCGCGTCGACCCCGCGCTGGCGCGCTACGGCAGGCCCGTGACCGCCACGGTCACGGTCACCGGCGCGAGCTGGGCGCCGTCGGGCACCGTCACCGTGCGCGAGCGCGGCAAGGTGCTCGCGTCGGGCGAGCTCACCGTCGACGGCCTCACGGGCACCGCGACGATCGAGCTGCCGCGGGACCTGGCGACGGGCACGCACCGGCTCACCGCGGTGTTCGACGGCACCGCCGACGTCGCGCGCTCCGAGGGCCAGTCCCAGGTGCGCGTCGTGCCCGGCACGGCGACCGCGACCCTCGAGACCGAGTCGTGGACCGTCCCGCGGGGCAGCACGCCCGCGGTGACGGTGCGGGTCGGCGGCGGCGACGGCGCACCGCCGGCGTCCGGACGCGTGACGGTCCTGCTGGGGCTGCGCCCCGTGGGGACCTACACGCTGACGGACGGCGCGGCCGCGGTGACCCTGCCGGCGCTGCGGTCCACGTCGGTCGTCACCGCGCTGTACCTCGGCGACGGCGACTACCTGCCGACCGTCACGGCCAAGGTGATCAGCGCGCGCTGACCCACCTCCCCGCGCGAGCGGGTGCCGCCCGGCGTCCGACCGGGCGACACCCGCTCGCGTGCGTCAAGACCTCTCCCGCGGGAGCCGATGGGTGCCGTATGGCACTGGACAGAAGGACGCCGCAAGGGAGCGGATCCGTGCTGCCCGCACCCCACGGACCCGCCGACGCGTCCCTCGTGGGCGGGGACGCCGCGGCGGCGGACGGTCACGCCCCGGGCGAGGGTGAGCTGCGACGGGTCGTCGAGCACCTCGAGGACGTGCCGGACGAGGACGGCGACGGCACCCCGCCGGGCACGGCCGACGAGCCGCGCCCGCCCGGCGGCGCAGCACCGGACGGCCCGCCCGGCCCGGCCGTCGACGACGTGGGCGACGCGGGCGACGAGGTCGGCCCCGTGGCGGCGGCGCTGTCCGACACGCGCCACACGCTCGACGGGCTCAACCCCGCCGAGCTGCTGTTCCTCGCGCAGCAGCGCGCGCTCGTCGCCGGCCTGTGCGACGACCCGACGGACGCCGCCGCGGTCGGTGCGCTGTTCGACCGCGTGCGGCAGCAGTGGGCGCAGGCCGACGACCGGCCGGACCCGAGGTCCCTGGCCGACGCGTTCGGGGTCGCGCTGGGTGACCTCGTGCGCGCGCAGGCACCCGCGCTGGACTGGGCCGTGTGCTCCGACCGGTACGGCACCGAGATCGTGCTCGCGCAGCGCGACCCCGAGGTGCTCGTCTACCCGATCGCCGCCGTCGCGCAGTACTGGGAGGACGCCGCGGAGGGCTGGTTCGTGCGGCACCTCGCGGACGTCGTGCAGGGCGTCGCGCCGCGCGACGCGACGGCCGGCGGCCCGGCCGCGTGACACGCGCCTCCGCACGGGCGGTCCCGCCGCACCGGCGGCGACGGCGCGCCACGGCGGTGCGTCCGGTGTGTCCGGCCCCCGCGCCGGACGGCATGTGCGGATAATCGTCGCGTGACGACGTTCGACGACAGCGACCTCTTCGACCACGTGGCCGAGGACGAGCACGAGCCGCACCCCCGGCACGGGCGGCGCGTGGCCGTGGTGCTCGCGGTCGCCGCAGCTCTGGTGGTCGTGGGGGTCGTGTGGCTCCTGCTCGCCCGGCCGCAGGTCGTGACCGCACGCGCGGACGGCATGACGGTCGAGCTGCTGGAGCGCGCGCAGGAGCCGACCGACGCGCTCGACGCGGACGTCGCGCTGGAGGCCGGCGTCGACCCGGAGACGACCCGGTTCGCGGTCCGCACCGAGGACGGGCAGCACTTCGCGGCGCTGCGCTGGGACGGTGCGCTGTGCCTCGTCGTCGTCCCGGACGGGGACCAGGCCCGCACCTCCTGCACGTCCGCCAAGCCGGGAGCGGTCACGACCGCCACGGCAGAGGACGGCGCGGCCGTCCGGCTCGGCGCGGACGGGGCGCCGAACCCGCCCGCGGGCGAGGACTGGCAGCCCGCCGGCCCGAACGTGTGGGTGCTGCCCGCCCCGGAGCCCGCCGCCGACCCGGCGCAGGGCTGACGTCGGCGCGACGACGAGCCGGGCGCAGGGCTCCAGCAGGCGCGGGGCCGACGTC
>JAEYNO010000486.1 GCA_023412515.1 Actinomycetes bacterium | reverse complement strand
GCTCGACGGACACGGGCACGCACCTGTCCGTCGAGCCGGGACGGTGTCCGTCGGCGTCAGCACCTCCGCGGCACGAGGCCTGCCCCCGCCTCGACCGTGACCTCCCGGCAACACGCGTGACACACCGCGCTCGTACCGTCGCGGGACCGGCCGGGCAGGAGCCCGGGACGGGCGCACGGCACGTGCGCGCTCGGCTCCGTCCGCACCCGTGGACACGGCGGTCCCGACGCGTCACGCTGGGCCCGGACCCGACCCCTCGGGCCGCACCCGCAGGTCGAGTCAGGGCGCACGTCGCGAGGAGGGCCGCATGTTCGACCACGTCGACCCGTTCGTCGGCACGGACGCGACCGACCTGCCCGAGCCGTCGGGTCTCGCGGCGACGTGGTGGTGGCCCAAGCCGCAGGTCGGCAACACGCACCCGGGCGCGACGTACCCGTTCGGCATGGTCTCGGCGTGCGCGTACTCGGGCGCGTACCCCACGGGGTACGGGCGGTACGACCTGTCGACCGAGGGCCGCCCGCCCGTGCTGCACTACCGGCTCGTGGCCAGCGGGTTCACGCACTTCCAGCAGTCCGGCACGGGCGCGATCCGCAAGTACTACAACTACTTCCGCGTGACGCCCATGCTGTCGCCGCTGGACGACCTGGGGCAGGCGTGGGAGATCGTCGACGAGGTCGCGCAGCCCGGGTACTACGCCGCGACGCTCGCGTCGGGCATCCGCGCCGAGATCACCGTCGGCCCCAAGTCGGCCGTGCACCGGTACACGTTCCCCGCGCACCACGACGCGCGGCTCGTCATCGACTTCTCGCTCGGCGGGCTCGACATCCCGTACGGCCGGACCATCCCGCTGCGCGCGCACCTCGGATCCGTCGCGCCGGGGTGCGCCGAGGGCGAGGTCGTCGTCGAGGGGGCGCCGCTCGCGGTGCGGGTCGAGTGCGACGCCCCGCACTGGCGGCAGATGCTCTGGTACGACCGTCGGCTCATGCCCGGCGGCACGCGCCTCGACTTCGACCGCATCCGCCCCACGACGCTGCGGCCGTTCGGCCTCATGTGGGCCGGGCCGACCGAGCCGGGGCAGGTCGTCGAGCTGCGGTTCGGGTTCTCGCTGCGGGGCGTCGAGCAGGCCGCGCGCACCCTGGAGCACGAGTGCGGGCCGGGGCCGTCGTCGTTCGACCGCCGACGCGCGACCACGCAGGCCGTGTGGCGCGAGCACCTGTCGAAGGTGCAGGTCGACACGCCGTCGTCGGACCGCGCGACCGTGCTGGGCACCGCGCTGTACCACTCGCTGATCAAGCCGTGCCTCGCGGTCGACGAGTCGCCGTTCTGGCCGACGCCCGGCCCGTTCGCGTTCGACCTGTCGACCATGTGGGACATCTACCGCACGCACCTGCCGCTCATGACGACGCTCGCGCCCGACCGCGCGGTCGAGCTCGCGAACGCGCTGCTGCACATCGCCGAGGAGGAGGGCAACCTGCCCATCGGCTACCGCATGGCGCGCGGCGCGGACCGGTTCAGCCGGCAGGGGTCGGCGCTCGCGCACACGTTCCTCGCCGACCTGTGCGCGCTGGGTCTGCCGGGCGTCGACTGGGACTGGGCGCTGGTGCACATGCACGACGACCTGCGCCGCACGTACGGCGAGGAGTTCCTGCTGCACGGGCGCACGCACCCCATCAGCCACACGCTCGACATCGCGTTCGGGTACTGGTGCTCGGCGATCGTCGCGGGGCGCGTCGGGGACCTCACGCTCGTCGAGCAGTTCGGGCCGCTCGCGGCGCGGTGGGCCAACGCGTTCGACCCGGCGACGGGCCTGCTGCGCGACTCGACGTACTACGAGGGTGGCCGGTGGAACTACTCGTTCCGGCTGCTGCACGACATGGCGTCGCGCATCGACCTCGCGGGCGGCGACGACGCGTTCGTCGCGATGCTCGACCGGTTCTTCGGCTTCGGCGCCGACCCCGTCAAGCAGCCCGGTCTGCTGCCGGACGTCGACGAGATGGCCGCCGGGTACGCGCTGGACCGGTTCGAGGGCCTCAACAACGAGCCCGACATGGAGGCCCCCTGGGCGTACATGTACGCCGGGCGCCCCGACCGCACGGCGCAGGTCGTGCACGACGTCGTGCACCAGCAGTTCGGCACCGGCCGCGGCGGCCTGCCGGGCAACGACGACTCGGGCGGCCTGTCGTCCTGGTACGTGTGGGCGACGCTCGGGCTGTTCCCCGTCGCGGGGCAGAACCTGTTCCTGCTGAACGCGCCCGCGTGGCGCGAGGCCCGGCTCGACGTGGGCGGGCGCGCGCTGACGATCGAGACGACGGGGTTCGTCGAGCCCGAGCCGGGCGGCCCCGTGCAGCACGTGCAGTCGGTGCACCTCGACGGCGTGCCGCTCGACCGGCCGTTCCTCACCGGCGGCGAGCTGCACGCCGGCGGTCGGCTGCTGGTCGGCCTGGGCCCGGAGCCGTCGGGCTGGGGCACGCAGCACCGACCACCCAGCGCGCGGGCGCCGCACGTCGACGTCCCGCTCCCCCGCCTCACCCGCCCCTGACCCGCCCCGCTCTCTCTCCCTCCCCCGCCCCCTTCGGCCGCGAGAGTGCGATCCAGTCACTCCCGGCACTCGCCCCCTCGTCACCGCGAGAGGTCGATCCAGTCACCCGACCCGCTCGCCCCTTCCACCGTGACAGGGCGATCCAGTCACCACCCGCGACCCACCCCGAGAGGACGACGCCGATGACCCCCACCGCCGCCGCCCGGCCCGACCGCCGTCTCGTCATCGTCGTGCGCGCCGACCCGGTGATCTGCGGGCACTCGGGCGAGGCCCGCAACCTCGCCGAGGCCGCGCTGCACCGCGGGTTCGACGAGGTCCGCATCGTCACGTGGCCGATCGACCGGCTGCAGGAGGCGGGCCTGCCGCTCAAGCCGCTCGACGGCGTGCTGCCGTACTCGCCCGGGATCGTCGTCGAGCGACCCGCGCCGGTGGGCGACTACAAGGTCCCCGACGGCCGGTACCTCGCGGGCCTCACCGGACGCCTGGTCGAGCTGTTCACCGACGGCGTGCCGACCGTCGCGATGTCCCTGTACCTGTCCCCGCACGCCACGGCCGTCGCCGACGCCGTCACGGTCGCGCGCCGCACGGGCCTGCCCGTCGACGTCGTCACCGTCGCCGAGGCCGTCGGGTCCGACGTCACCAACGTCGTGCGCGCGTGCGTGCAGGAGGACCGGTTCGGTGCCGCCGCGCACGTGCTCACGCAGTACCTGTCGCACGACGTCGTGCTCGCGGTGTCGCAGTACACCAAGGACCTCGTCGTCACCGAGGCCGCCGCGATCGACGCCCGTCACGGCACGCGGTTCGCCGACGAGTGCCGCGAGCGCGTCACCGTCTCCTACCCCGCCATCGACGTCGGCACGTACCTCGCGCGCGACGAGGACGCGACCGACCGCGCGCTCGCCGCCCGCGGCCTCACGCGCGACGGGTACGTGCTGTTCCTGTCCCGGCTCGCGCACGCCAAGGGCGTCGACGACCTCATCGACGGGTACGCGCGCTCGGGCGCGCCCGCGTCAGGGCGGCGCCTGGTGATCGCGGGCAACGGCCCGCAGGCCGACGAGCTGCGCGCGCACGCCGCGGCGACGCCCGTCGCAGACCTCGTCACGTTCCTCGACGACGTGCCCGACGACGAGAAGGGCCACCTGATGGCCGGCTGCACCGCGTTCGTGCTGCCGTCCAAGCCCCGCCCCGAGTTCGTCGAGACGTTCGGCATCGCCCTGGTCGAGAAGATGCTGTCCGGCGGCGGCCCCGTCATCACCACCGACACCGGCGGCATCGGCGAGGCCGTCGGCGACACCGCCACGATCGTGCCCGTCGACGACCCGGACGCGATCGCCCGCGCCCTCGACGCCGTCCTCGCGATGGACCGCGCCGACCGGGCGGCCGCTGCCGAGCGGGCGCGGGAGTACGCGCTGCAGTTCGACCGCGGGGTCGTGCTCGACAAGATCCTCGACCGGGTCGACGCGGTGCGGGTGGTCGCGGCGGTGTGAGGGGCGGGGCGGACGGCGGACGCCCGACGTCCGCGCCGGTCAGCGAGCAGAACGGGACGAAAGCGCGCGAGCGTGCGCAGTGCGGGACGCTCACCCGCGCCCGCCGCGCCACCCTCTACGCTCACGTCCCGTGACGACGCTCCCCGCCGCGACCGACGCCGCTCGCACCGCCCCGCTCGCCGACGACGCACCCCTGCCCGGCGCCACCGTCCGCCAGGCCGTGCGGCGCCTCACGCGCCGGGCGACGGTCTTCACGGGCCGCGCGAGCCGCAGCGAGCTGTGGTGGGTCGCGCTGCTCAACGCGCTGGTGTGGCTCGGTGCGGGTGCGCTGACCGTGGTCGCCGCGCGCATCGGCGACGCGATCCGCCCGTCGCGGTCCAGCGACCTCGGGCTGTCCCCCGGCCCCGTGCTGGGCGTGCTGATCGTCCTCGCGCTGCTGACGCTCTACGTGCTCGTCACGCTCGTGCCGCTGCTCGCGGTCTCGGCCCGCCGCCTGCACGACGCGAACCTGCCGGCGTGGTGGCTGCTGCTCGCCGTCGTCCCGGGGCTGGGTGCGCTCGCGCTGCTGGTGCTGCTGGCGCTGCCGAGCGAGCCGGCGGGGGCGCGGTTCGACCGGTCCGCAGCCGAACCCGCGGCAGCGGTCTCGACCGCCTGACTCGTCCGCTCCTCACACCCCCGCCCGCCGACGGACACCGCCACGGCTCCACGGACAGGCGTGTACACGTGTCCGTCGAGCCGTGAACCTGTCCGTCGGCGACGGAAGCTGTCGGTCGGGCGGAGGTCAGGTGCAGCGAAGAGACGAACCCGCACGAGCGCGCCCGTCACCGACCGGTGGGCACACAGCTCTTCGACGCGTACGCCACGGTGGGCGACGGATGCGGCTCATCCCCGCTCGCGGGGGGGGGTGAGCCGTCGGAGCACCGGCGACGGCGCCGCATCTACGCGTCCCTTCCCCGCGTGCCGGGGGTGAGCCCGACATGGACCTACCGGGCTGGACCAAGCTGGCGTCCCTTCCCCGCGCGCGGGGGTGAGCCACTTGCGATCGCGTGCTTCGGCTGCAGGCGCCGGTCCCCTCTCCGCTGACGGCGTTGGGCACTACCCACCACGACGGACAGCACCACGGCTCCACGGACAGGGGCGTGCGCATGTCCGTGGAGCCGTCGTGCTGTCCGTCGGTGTCGGGGTGGGTGCCAGGAAGGTGGAGCGGGGCGGCCCGTGGGTCAGGCGTGCGCCGGCGCCACGAACTCCCATCCGCGCTCGCGCATCATCGGCACGAAGCGTGCGACGGCCGCGACGGTCTGGCTGCGGTCGCCGCCGCCGTCGTGCAGCAGGATGACGCCGCCGGGGGCGACGGCCTCCATGCGGCGCACGAGCTCGTCGACGCCGGGCGGCACCCAGTCCTCGACGGCGGTGTGCCAGCCCATCGAGCGCATGCCGAGGCTCGCGGCGACGTCGACGGTCGCGCCCCAGGAGCCGAACGGCGCGCGCCAGTACGGCACGGGCGCACCGGGCACGGCGTCGCGGATCGCGTCGAGCGTGCGTGCGAGGTCGGCCCGCACGTCGTCGGGTGACGCGTCGCCGAGGTCGTCGTGCCGCCACGAGTGGTTGCCCAGCACGTGGCCGTCGGCGGCGATGCGCGCCACCAGCTCCGGGTGCTCGACGACGCGCTCGCCGACCACGAAGAACACCGCCGGCACGCCCTCGCGCGCAAGCAGGTCCAGCAGGTCGACGGTGTCGGGCGGGTTCGGGCCGTCGTCGAACGTCAGGACGATGGTGCGCTCGTCGCCGCCGACGACCTCGATGACGCCGTCGGTGCGGGGCGCGGCCGTCGGAGCGTCCTCAGCACTCACGTCGCGTGGCGACCCGTCGGCCACCACCCCGCCGTCCATCCCGTCGCTCCCAAGCTCGACCCCGCTCACAGCACGCGCGCGAGCTGCTCGAGCGCCGCGAGCGGGTCAGGCCCGCTCGGGAACAGCACGCACGTGGTCGCACCCGCCGCGCCGCGCGCCGCGATGCGCTCGCGCACCTGCTCGACCGACCCCGCGAGCGACAGCTCGCGCACCCACGCGTCGGGCATGCGGGACGCGAACTCCTCGGGCGAGGCGCTGTCGGCGCGCAGGGCCGCGAGCTCGGCGGCGAACGGCTGCTGCGCGAGGTGCGGCGCCCAGTCGGGCTCGCCGATCCACACCAGGCCCGCGCGCACCGCGGCCAGTGCCGTCGCCTCGTCGTCGTCCACCGCGGCCACGCCGTACGCGACCACGCGGTGCGGGCCGGGTGCCGCGACCTGCGCGAGCGCACCGCTGACGTACTGCGGCGTCGTCGGCTCCGCGAGGATCGTGCCGTCCGCGACCTGACCCGACACCGCGAGCGACCGCGGCCCCCGCACGCCCAGCACCACGTCCGGCACGGCGTCAGGGAGCGACGACTTCTCGAGCGCGACGTCGTGCACCCCGAGGACGTCGTCGTGCACCGTGCCGCCGCGCAGGAGCGTGCGCAGCGCGCGCGTGTACGCCCCGAGGTACGTGAGCGGCCGGTCCGGCCACATACCCACCGAGCGCATCCAGCCCGGCATGCCGTGCCCGATCCCGATCGTCACGCGGCCCGGGAAGAGCTGGGCGAGCGTCGCCGCCTCCATCGCCGTGAACGCCACGCTGCGCACCGCGGCCGGGAGGATGCCGATGCCCACGTGCACCCGGCTCGTCGCCGCGAGCACCGCCGCCGCCTGCGCCACACCGCCGCGGAACCCCAGGTCCTCGACCACCCACAGCTCGTCGAACCCGAGGTCGTCGGCGCGGCGGGCGAACGGCAGGATCTGCTCGGCGGGCAGGTCGCGGGGCAGCAGCACCCCGACAGCAGGCGTGGTCATGCGGCCAGTCTGCCCGTCCCCGCGGCGGGGTTCACCCTCCAGGCGCGGCCTGCCGGCGTGCGCGGCTCGTCACCGTGAGCGCTGGTCCCCGTGTGCGCTCGTCCCGTGCGCGCTCGTCACCGTGCGCGCTGATCACCGTGTGCGCTGGTCACCGTTCGCGCGTCGGCGCGAGCAGCCAGCCGCCGACACCACCGAGCAGCACGAGCCCGAGCCCGCCGAGCAGCAACCCCACGGCCCGCTCGTCGGACGTCCCGGCCCGCTCGGGCGTTGTCTCGAGCACGACGGTCGTGAACCGTGCGGCGGGGACCTCGCTCACGACGGTCCCGTCGGACAGCTCCAGGGCATCCGAGAAGTCGTCCGCCATGTCCGACACGTCCGCCACGTCCGTCCAGGATTCCGGAGCGAGATCCGAACGGGCGACGATGACCGGCCACGCCTCGTCGTCGGAGGTGCCGGTGGCGTTCGCGAGCAGCAGAGCACCCAGTGCGACCAGCAGCGCCCCGCCGACGGCGACGACGACGAGCGCGCGATGCGTGCGCCAGAGCCTCACCAGCACCTGACCGCCACCGCCGCGCCCGGTCATCCCCCAGCCGAGGACCATGCCGAGCACCCCGGTGCCCAGCGCGACCAACGCGATGCCCAGGACGAAGCCCACCGAGGGGCCCTCGACACGGAGACCCACCGCGGTGTCCGACCCGTAGTCGACCCACTCGTCCGGGTACGTCATGCCCGCGGGCCACTGCGCGACCAGCAGGGACGCACCGAGCGTGAGGAGCACGAGACCGACACCGGCCGCGAGCAGCTGGGTGCGGGGTCCCCGCGACGTGGGGGCAGGCTCGACGGTCATCTGCCCAGCATGCCCGTGCGACGCCCCGGTCTGGGCGGATTCGGGCGAGCTCGCGTCACGGCTCTCCGCCGGCGACCTCGCTGCTGATGAGCGCTCGAGCGGGTGGTGAGCGGGCAGGCGGGTGCGTGGCACGATCGGCGGGTGGCGGAACCGGTGCTGATCGAGGGGGGCGACCTCGGGTGCGCGCGGCTGCTCGTGCTGCTGCGCGCGCGGGTCGCCGAGCTCGACGAGGGGACGGTCGTGCACCTGTCCACGAGCGACCCGATCGCCCCGATCGACCTGCCCGTCTGGTGCCGCATGACCGGGCACGAGTACCTGGGCACCGTCGCCGGGACCGGGGTGCCGACGTACGCGGTCCGCGTCGTCGCGGCGCCGACCGCGACCGACCCGGCCAACCCCTGGCGGCGCGCCGCGCCGCAGGACCCGATCAGCTAGACGACGACGAGGTCCGTCCCGTCGGGCCGGTGGTCGGCCATCGCGACGCTGCGGACCGCCGGGTCGTCGTAGGTGTTCCAGTAGTAGGTCGTCGTCCTGGACGAGAACAGCCCGGTGTAGATCGTCTTCTCGAACTCGCCCGAGTCCATGGCCGCGCAGCCGTCCACCATCGCGACCTGCTGCAACGTGTGGAAGGCGCGGCTGACGTTCTCCTCCTCGCTCGTCTTGTCCGGGTAGTGCGCGTTCACGTACGCGGCGCGCACGAACCGTGACGTCGAGTAGTAGTCGCCGGGGATCCCGCGCATGTGCGATCCGGAACCGAACGGGCTCAGGTGCGCCCGGCCGAGGACGCTCGTCCCGGGGAAGTCGGGGGAGGCGTTGAGGTAGTTCCGCAGGTTCTCGTGATGCCAGGCGAAGCCCGGCTGGTTCGCCAGGACGTCGACGTCGTCGTCGAACACCTGCAGGCCCTCGCGCGTGCTCTCCACGACGATCGCGCGCGTCGCGTCGCCGACGATCCAGTGCAGCAGCGAGCTCGGGTACTTCTCGTTGATCGGCCGGTCGACCACGACGACGTGCTCGAGCGCGGCCTCGACCTCGTCGACCGAGGTGAACTGCGAGGCCACCCAGAGCGGGAGCTCGTACGCCGCGACCTTGGTCGCCCCGTCCACGGGTCCGTCCGCGTACACCGCGTACCCCGGGAAGTTGAGACCGGCCACGGCCAGGCCCGCGTCGTTCCCGCAGTCGAAGTACAGCGGTGTGTCGTCCTCGACGATGCCCATCCCGATCACCGCGTGCCGGATGCCGGGCACGGCGCCGAACGGTGACCTCGTCGCGTAGCCGGTCGGTGTCACCACCACCCGCTCTCCGTAGCCGCTCGTCCAGTCCAGGTTGCGAGCGAGGTAGAGGTGGCTGCCGTCCGAGAACCTGATGCTGGTGCACATGTCGATGCCTCCCACGCCGGTGGTCGCCGGGGAGCCGACAGCACGACGGCGGTCGCACGACGGCGGTCGACGCCTGCTGCCTGTCGCCCGCTCCCGGTCGAGCCGACGCCTCGTCGAGCAGGCCCCTCGACGAGCATGCGCCCTGGCGCGGCCGACGGCACGCCGGAGCCGTCGCGCGGTGCGAAACCACGCGGTACGAGACCACGCGGTGCGAAACCACGCGGTGCGGAACCACACCCGGTGCGGGACCGCGGTCGCCGCCGTGACGGTCGCGTGGTCCTACGCTGGGCGAGCAGACGGATGCCGCCGGCCGCATGCGCCGGGCCCGTGATGCGTGCGCGCGGCTGAGCCCTTGCGCGTGGCAGCCGGCCCGTGGCCGGCGTGACGACCGTGGGCCGGTTTCTGCCGACGACGAAGGAGGGGTCCGTGACCAGAGCGGCACCGCAGCCGGCCGTCACGCGCATCGTCGAACCCGCCGGGCACGCGCTGGTCGTCGGCGTGGTGCCCGGGCAGCCCGAGCTCGTCGTGCGCACCGCCGCCCGCTGGGCCGCCGCGGTGGGCGGCGCGCTGCACCTCGCGTACGTCGACACGGCCCGCTACGTCGTCGAGGAGCACCCGGACGGGAGCGTGCGGCACGCCGCGGTCGACCCCGACGGTGCCGACGACGCGTGGCGCTCGGTCGACGCGGACCTGCGCGCGTGGGCCGAGCGGCTGCTCGGCCCGGCGGCCTCGTCGACCATCCCCGCGGCCGCGGCGAGCGCGACCTCGGCCCCGGACCGTGTGCCGTGGACGTTCCACTACCTGGCGGGACGGCCCGACCGGGCGCTGACGCACCTCGCGCGCGCGGTCGACGCGGCGGCGATCGTCGTCGGCACGCGTGCACCCGGGACCGGGGCGAAGCTCCGCGAGCTGGTCGAGGGCTCGGTGGCCGTCCACCTCGCGCACCACCAGCACCGCCCGGTGCTGACCGTGCCGCTCGACGTCGTCGACTGGAGCGCGACGAGGTCCCCGTGGTGAGTCGGAGCGAGCACGCGTGGCTCGTCGGCCTGGTGTTCGTCGGAGGGGCCCTCGGGACGGCGCTGCGCGCGGGGCTCGAGAACGCGTTCGCGCCGCCCACGGGCTGGCCGTGGGCGACGTTCGGGATCAACCTCGTCGGGTCGTTCGTGCTGGGACTGCTGCTCGAACGGCTCGTGCGGGGAGGTCCCGACGAGGGTCGGCGCCGTGCGGTGCGGCTCGGCTGCGGCACGGGCATCCTGGGTGGGTTCACGACCTACAGCACGTTCGTGCTCGAGGTCGAACGGCTCGCGACCGACGGTGAGTCGGCCGTCGCGGTGGCGTACCCGCTGGTCAGCGTCGTGCTGGGGCTCGCGCTCGCGGTCGCGGGCATGGCCCTCGCGGGACGCCGTCCCGGGCCACCGGCGAGCACGACGACGGGCGTGCCGACGACGAGCGTGCCGACGACGAGCGTGCCGACGACGGACTCGACGACGGACCCGACGACGCGCCCGACGGCGAACGGGTCGGCCGACGAGCGGACCGTCGCGTGATCGCGCTGCTCGTCGCGCTCGCGGGCGGGCTCGGTGCCGTCGCGCGCTTCGAGGTCGACACGCTCGTCGCGCGGCACAACCGCTGGACGGTGCCCGCCGGGACCCTCGTCATCAACGTGACCTCGTGCGTGCTGCTCGGGATGGTCACCGGCTGGGTCGCCGGTCACCCGGGGCTCGGCGACCTCAAGGACGTGCTCGGCGTGGGCTTCCTCGGCGGCTACTCGACGTTCTCCACGGCGAGCGTCGAGGGTGCGCGGCTGCTGCGCGCGGGCAGGGTCCGCGCCGCGGTGCTGCATGCCGGCGGCATGCTCGTCGCGAGCGTCGCCGCCGCCTGGCTGGGCGTGGCGATCACGTCCTGACGACCCGCTGGGCCGAGCGGGTGGCGCGCCGAGCGGCGACCTCCGGCGGGCGCGAGGGCAGCCGCTAGGTTGTGCGCGTGGTCCCCGACGGTTCGCGCGACGACGTCGCGGCGCTCATCGCCGCGCGCACGCCGATCGTCGTGCTGGAGACGGCCGACGAGGCCGCGGCGGTCGAGCTCGTGGTGCGTGCGGCGCACGGCGCTGCGGGGATCACGGGCGGGCGGCCCGTCCTGCGCTGGAGCGTGACCGAGGGGCTGCGCCGGCTCGACGTGGACCTCGGCTCGACGCAGCGGCACAACGCGGACGCGGTCACGATGCTGCGCGCCGTCGTCGAGAACAGCGCGCCGGGCGTCTACGTGCTGCTCGACCTGCACCCGTGGTTCGAGGACCCCGTCGTCGTGCGGCTCCTCAAGGACGCCGCGCAGGCGCCGGCCGCGCAGCGCAGCACGGTCGTGCTCGTGTCGCGTGCCGTGGACCTGCCGCACGAGCTCGAGCACCTCGCGGTGCACGTCCCGGTCGCGTTCCCGTCGGCCGCCGAGCGCGCGGCGATCGTCGACGAGACGGTCCAGCAGTGGGCGGCGTCGTCGGGTCGGTTCCCGCACGTCGACCCGCAGGCGCGTGACCTGCTGGTGCAGCGGCTCGCCGGCCTGTCCCGCAGCGACGTCGCGCGTCTCGCGCGCGGGGCGGTCGTCGACGACGGCGCGATCACGGTGCGCGACGTCCCGGTCGTCGAGCGCGCCCGGTTCGACGCGCTCGCGGCCGACGGGGTCCTGTCGTACGAGTACGCGACCGTCGGGGCCGCGGACGTCGTGGGGCTGGACCGCATGATGCACTGGTTGACGCTGCGCCGGCCCGCGCTCGACGGCACGGCACCGCACCTCGAGTCACCGCGCGGCGTGCTGCTGCTCGGTGTGCAGGGCTGCGGCAAGTCGCTCGCCGCCCGCGCGGCCGCATCGGTCCTGGGGGTCCCGCTGCTGCGGCTCGACCTGGCGGGCGTGCACGACAAGTACGTCGGCGAGTCCGAGCGGCGCCTGCGCGACGCGCTCGCCGCGGCGGACGCGCTCGCGCCGTGCGTGCTGTGGATCGACGAGATCGAGAAGGCCGTCGCATCGTCGGACGGCGACGGTGGCTCCGCACGCCGTGTCCTCGGCACGTTCCTCACCTGGCTCGCCGACCGCCGCTCGTCCGTGTTCGTCGCGGCCACCGCCAACGAGATCTCGGCGCTGCCGCCCGAGCTCGTGCGCAAGGGCCGGTTCGACGAGATGTTCTTCGTCGACCTGCCCGACGAGGCCTCCCGCGCCGCGCTGCTGCGGCTGCACGCGGCCCGCCGCGGCCTCACGCTGCGCGACGAGGACCTCGGGCCGCTCGTCGCCGCGTCCGCCGGGTTCTCGGGGGCCGAGATCCAGCAGGGCGTCGTCGCCGCGACGTACGCCGCGCACGCGAAGGCCGTCCCGCTCGACGCCGCCGCGGTCCTCGCCGAGCTGGGCCACACGCGCCCGCTGGCCGTCGTCATGGGCGAGCGCGTCGCGGAGCTGCGCGCGTGGGCGTCGGCGCGGGCCGTACCGGCTCGCTGATCGCTCGTCGGTCCCTGCCGACGCGGGCGGGTGCAGGTCAGCCGGCCGCGCCCCGGCTGCGACCGGTCCGCGCGAGCACGACGACGCCGATCACGACGAGAGCCGCCCCGCCCACGAGCACCCCGAGGACCAGCCCGACGAGCGCGGCGACGCGCCCGCCGATCGCCGAACCGACCCACGCGCCGCCGCCCGCGAGCACGACGAACGCGACGAGCCCCGCCACGGCGTAGCCCAGGTCCTCGAGGAACCCGCGCGCCACGTCGCGCGGCAGGTCCCGGGCGCCGCGGCGGAGCTCGCGAGCGAACGTCTCACGGAACGCGGCGGCCGGTCGCGTCCCGGCGGTGCGCGGTGTGGTCATGCACGCAGGGTGCCACGTCGCAGCAGGACGCCCTCGCCGCCACGGAACGTGATGCCCGCGAAGGACGAACCACGCGCCTCCTCGACGAAGGCGTGCGCGGCGTGCAGGTCGAGCGAGGGACGGTTGGTCGCGTTGACGATCGAGCGCAGCAGCGGGCTGCGGTCCGCCGTCGCCGCGATCACGGCCGCGAGCAACCCGTCGCCCGCGCCTCGTCGTCGCCACGCCGGGTCGACGGTCAGCGACGACACGTACCAGCCGTCCGGCGCGTCCTCGTGACCCGCGATGCGGGACGCCGACGACCAGCCGACCACCTCGTCGTCCGGCCGGCCGTCCGACTCGTGGCCCACGCCGCCGTCCGGCTCGGTGGCGTGGCACGCGACGACCACCACGCGCTCGTCGTCGCGCACCCACGCGGTCAGCCGGTCCTCGAGCCCGGCGCGCTGACCCCCGCGGGTCCGTGCGACGCGAGCGATCCCGTGCACGTCACGCGGCAGCGCGGGCCGCACGACGAGCGTCGCGTCGCGCGTGCCGTGCCGGCCCGGCCGGTACTCGGCGAAGTGGCTCACCCGAGCACGCTAGCCGGGCGCGCGAGGACTGCGCGGGACCGCGCCAGGAGCGTGCCAGGACCGGGCGCGCGACTGGTCAGGGTCGCAGCGGGGGGCGCCTCCACGGACGCACAATGGACGCTGCTGCGGACGCGTGCGTCGAGCGGGCAGGCTGGACCCCGCCCGGCGCGGTCCGGCCACCGAACCCGGCCGACTCCCACCGCGACCCGGCGCCGTGCACCGCCTGGACGACCGACACACGAGGCCCGCCATGACCACGACCGCAGGACAGCTCACGCAGCTCACCGCCGGCACGCTCGTGCCGTTCGGCGGCGACCGGTTCACGACCGTCGACGAGACGCTCGCGGCCGCGTTCCGGCCGGGTGACCGGCTGTACGTCGTGCACGACGACGGTGCGCTCCTGCACGTGCCCGCCGCGGTCTCCGACGCGGTCACGACGAGCGTGAGCGCGGCGGTCGAGGCGGCGCAGGCGATGCGCAGCGTGCCGGCCGTCCAGGTCGCCGCGTTCTACCGCGCGTTCGCCGACGGGCTGGTCACCGCGTGGGACGCGATCGCCGCGGCCAACTCTGACGACGTCACGCGCGCCGAGGGGCTCGGCCGGTCGACCACGCGCCTGCGCATCGACGCCGCGGTGCGCGACCAGATGGCCGAGGGTCTGCGGGGCTGGGCGGACCTGGTGGAGAAGGCCGCGAGCGACGACGTCGCGCCGCCGCGCGTCACGCACGCCGACTGGCACGTCGACGTCGTGACCGCGCCGCTCGGCGTGATCGGGTTCGTGTTCGAGGGCCGACCCAACGTTCTCGCCGACGCCGCGGGCGTGCTCGCGACCGGCAACACCGCGGTGCTGCGGATCGGCGGCGACGCGCTCGGGACGGCGACCGCGATCGTCGAGCACGCGCTCGCCCCCGCGCTGCGCAGCTCCGGGCTGCCCGACGGCGCGATCAGCCTCGTGACCAGCCGGGAGCGCTCGGCGGGCTGGGCGCTGTTCGCCGACCGTCGCCTGTCGCTGGCGGTCGTGCGCGGCTCGGGTGCCGCGGTCGCGCAG
>JAEYNO010000438.1 GCA_023412515.1 Actinomycetes bacterium | reverse complement strand
ACGTGAGTCCGCCCGTGGTGGTCGTGACGGCGTCGGCGACGCGCGCGGCGACGGGCGAGCCGACCACCGCCTCGTCGAGCAGGGCCCGGGCCGCCGCCTGCTCGTCGGCGTCCAGGCCGCACGCGCCCAGCAGGTGCTCGACCGCGTGCCCGAGAGCCGTGCGGGCCGACTCCACGGTGCGGGCCGACTCGGCGCGCAGCGCCGCGAGCCGCTGCTGCATCTGCTCGTACACCTGCGTGCCGAAGATCTTCTGGAGCAGCACGCGCCGCTCCTCGCCCGTCGCGCGCAGGAACCGCGCGAACTCGCCCTGCGGGAGCACGACGGTCTGCACGAACTGCGTGCGGTCCAGCCCGACCACGCGCTGCAGCTCGGCTCCGACCTCGTCGAGCCGCGTGCCCAGCAGCTCGCCCACGCCCTCGAGCGCCTCGGGGGCGCCCGCGACGTCGGCGTCGGCCGGCAGGCGCCACGCCTTGACGCTCGCCTGCGCGGTCGTCGTGCCCGTGCCGCGCCGCTTCGCCCGCTGGTAGGCGGGCGTGCGTCGCACGCGGTACACGCCCGACGGCACCTCGAACACGAGGTCGACGACGCTCTCGACGTCGTCCGCCGCGTACGCCGAGCGCAGCCGCTCGTCGGACGCGTCCGCCCCGGCGACCTTGCCGTACAGCGCGAACACGACGGCGTCGATGAGCGTGGACTTGCCCGCGCCCGTCGGCCCCTCGAGCAGGAACAGCCCCGACGCGGCCAGCGCGTCGACGTCGACCGTGTGGCGGCCGGCGAACGGCCCGATGGCCTGGACGGTGAGCGAACGCAGGTGCATCAGGCGCTCCGCTCCGCCGCGAGCACGTGCTCGTGCGCGGCCCGCAGCACGGCGCGCTCGGCGTCCGTGGGCGCGGCGCCCGTGACGTGCGTGACGAAGTCGGCGGCGACCTGCACGGGGTCGGCCGCGGCGGTGACGAGCGCGAGCCGCTCGCGCTCGTCGTCAGGCCGGTCGGGGCGGTGCTGCACGACGAGCGCGTGCGCGAACCGCTGCCGGACCCGGCGGAACAGCTCGGCCGGGCGTGCCGCGTCGGTGACCGTGACGCGCACCCAGTCGTCGACGTGCGGCTCGCCCGCGGCACCCAGCAGGTCGTCGAGCGTGCCCGTGAGGTCCGTCAGGCGCCGCGGGACGGGTGCGGGCACGAGCGTCGTGACCGGGGCGTCGCCCGCGAGGTCGACGAGCACGGTGGACTTGGTCTGGTGGCGCTCCGAGAACGAGTACGCCAGGGGCGACCCCGAGTAGCGCAGCGTCGTGCCGGCGGGACCGCCCACGACCTGCGGGCCGTGCAGGTGCCCGAGCGCGACGTAGTCGGCGCCGGCGAACACCGCTGCCGGCACGTGGTCCACGCCGCCGACCCGGATGTCCCGCTCCGACTCGCTGGCCAGCCCCCCGACGACGAACGCGTGGGCCGCGACCACGACCCGTCGCCGGCCGCCGCCCGTGGCACGCGCGGCCGCGTCGGCGCGCACGCGCGCCATCGCGGCGGTGGTCACCGCCTCGTGCGAGCGGGCGAGCAGCGCGCGCGACCCGTCCGGCGCGACCGGCGCGAGCTCGGCGCGGCACACGTCGGGGTCGAGGTACGGCAGGCCGTACACGAGCACGTCCCCGACCTCGACCGGCTCGGCGAGCGACGCGACGCGCGTGCGCAGCCGCACGCGCTCGCGCATGAGCGCGGCGCCGAACCCCAGGCGCGTCGCGGAGTCGTGGTTGCCCGACGTCACGACGACGGTCGTGAGCTCCGCGAGCCGCGCGAGCGTGTCCGACAGCAGCGTGACGGCCTCGACCGGCGGGATCGCGCGGTCGTACACGTCGCCCGCGACGACGACCGCGTCGACGGACTCGCTGCGCACGACGTCGACCAGGTGGTCGAGGTAGGCGGACTGGTGGTCCAGCAGGTCGACCCCGTGCAGGGTCCGACCCAGGTGCCAGTCCGACGTGTGCAGCAGCCGCATGCGGCGAACCTAACCGAGCCCACCGACACGGTCGGGGACGACGCGGCGCCGGGGCCGGACGGGCCGTGCGTCAGGCGGGGGCGTCGCCCTCGTCGGGGATCGCGGAGCCGAGGCCGACCATGTCGAGGACGTCGCGCAGCACGCGGTGCGGGTCGCGCAGCGTCAGCGGGATCTGCGCCTCGCTCGCCGCGAGGTGCAGCTGCAGCACGAACGCGACGCCCGACGAGTCGACGAACGTCGCCTCGGTCGCGTCGACCAGCAGGGGCAGCCCGCTCATGAGCGCGAGCCCCATCGACGCGGACGCGGACTCGCGCAGCGACGCGTCGATCTCCCCGACCAGGCAGACCACGGCCTTGTCGTCGCGGTGCTCGACGCGGATCGCGTGCTCCACGGCCATCGTCTGCTCCACGGTCGACGACATGGGCTCGACGACGCTCGTCAGCTCCGTCATGTGGCGTTCGTGCTCCTCGTGCCTCGGGTCGGTACGTCGTCGTACCGGGGTGCGACGGGCGGATCGACGCTACCTGCGTCCTCCGACAACCGCGCGTCGAACGACGACCGGGACCTGCCATCCCCCGCCACAACGCGCGGCGGACCGCGCGCGTTCCCGCACCCTACTCCTGCCGCACCCGCGCTTGACCGCCGCTTGACCCGACGGTCGGGCACGGGTGGTCACTCGGCCTCGCTGACCTCCGCGACGGTCGCGCCCAGCGCGGCCACGAGGTGGTCGACCGCGAGCTCGATGCCGACGCCGTGCCCGCCGCCGCCGATCGACACGGTCCGCCCGGCGGCGCGCGCGTCGACGACCACCGGCCACGTGCGCGTCGTGCCGAACGGCGTGATCGTGCCGCGCTCGAAGCCCGTGACGTCCTTGGCGACCGCCGCGTCCGGCATCGACAGCCGGTTCACGCCGAGCAGCGCCCGCAGGCGCGGCCACGAGATCGTGCGGTCCCCCGGCAGCAGCACCAGCAGGTAGTCGTCGTCGCCGCGCCGGACGACGATCGTCTTGACGAGGTCGGCGGGCGCGATGCCGCGCGCCGCGGCGGCCTCCGCGAGCGAGCCGACGCGCCCGTGCCGCGTGCGCACGTACGGCACGCCCGCGGCGTCGAGGGCCTCGACCACGCGGCGCTCGCCGTCGGTGCGCAGCTCGGAGTCGGGCGTCGCGGGCGTGGTCGGGTCGCTCATGCGGCCACGGTAGCCCCGGTCGGCGCGCGCGGGACGGGCCACGCGCGGCCCCGACCTCTACCCCCGCGCGTGGGCGACGGC
>JAEYNO010000409.1 GCA_023412515.1 Actinomycetes bacterium | reverse complement strand
ACCGTCGCCTGCGCGGGCCGCGGCTCGCCGGCGTCGTCGGCGCGCGCGATCGCGGCGCGCTCGAGGAGCAGGTCGACCAGGCCGCGCACGAACGGCTCGCGGACGCCGACCGAGTCGGCGCGCACGGCCGTCATGCCGAGCTCGGCGGCCGTCTCGAGAGCCTCGGTGTCGAGGTCGAACGCGACCTCCATGTGGTCGGACACGAAGCCGATCGGCGCGAGCACGACCGACGTCGTCCCGGCCGCCGACAACGCCTCCAGGTGGTCGTTGACGTCGGGCTCGAGCCACGGCTGGCTCGGCGGGCCCGAGCGCGAGCAGTAGGCGAGGTCCCACTCGACCTCGCGCCCGAGGCGCTGCGACGCCGCCGCGGCGACGCTGCGCGCGACGTCGAGGTGCTGCTCGCGGTAGGACGCGCCCGCGACGACGGACGCCTCCTCCATGGTGTCGGGGATCGAGTGCGTGACGAACACGAGACGGGGCCACGCCGCGTCCGCGTCGAACGACGCGTAGGCCTCGACCACCGCGTCGGTGTTGGCCTGCACGAACCCGGGGTGGTTGAAGTACGAGCGGCACTTGTCGACGTCGACCAGGTGCGTGCCCTCGGGTGCGCCGACCTGCACGCTCAGCGCGTCCAGCGACGACCACAGGTTCTCGCGGTACTGGCGGCACCCCGAGTACGACGAGTAGGCGGACGTGACGAGCGCGACGGCGCGCTGCGCGCCCGCGGCGTGCAGCTCGGCGAGCGCGTCGCGCGTGTACGGCTCCCAGTTGCGGTTGCCCCACACGACCGGCACGTCGAGGCCACGACGGTCGAGCTCGGCGCGCAGCGCGGCCTGCAGCGCGAGGTTCTGCTCGTTGATCGGGCTGCGCCCGCCGAAGTGGTGGTAGTGCTCGGCGACCTCGGCGAGCCGCTCGTCCGGGATGCCCTTGCCGGCCGTCACGTTGCGCAGGAAGGGCAGCACGTCGTCGGGGCCGTTCGGGCCTCCGAACGAGAACAGCAGGACGGCGTCGTAGGGCGCGAGGCCGGCCGTCGTGGACAGGTCGGTGGCGGGGGGCGTCACGGGGGGCACGGTCCGATCATCGCACCGCTCCGCGAACCGGTCAGGCCGACCCGGGCCGCTCACCACGTGACGTTGTCGCGACGTCGTGTCACCTCGACGGTCCGCCCCGCGGCACCGCTCGCACCCGTTTCACCCGGTCTCGGCGCCCGCACGGGGACACCTCCGGGTGCAGGCCCGCCCGGCGGGTCCTACCGTCGTTCGTGGTGCCCCCGCGCACCGCGCAGTCCTCGCCTCGGCAGCACGCCGCCGGGCGACCGCACCCGGACCCACCCGGACGACCGACCGGCCGGACACCGAGAGGCAGACCCCGAGAGCGATGACCACGCCGTGACGCGCACCGGACGCCACGCCGCACCGCGCCTCGCGCGGCGCTACGTGCTCGGAGCCCCGCTGGGTCAGGGGGGCTCCGCCCAGGTGTACCGCGCGCTCGACGTGCGCCTCGACCGGCCCGTCGCGGTCAAGCTGTTCCGGCTCGCCCACGCGGACCCCGACCAGGTGCGGCGCTACGCGCAGGAGGCGCGCGTGCTCGCCGACCTCGCGCACCCGGCGCTGGTCGCGCTGCTCGACGTGGGTGCGGACGTGCTGCCCGGCACCGGTCCCGTCGCGTTCCTCGTCATGGAGCTCGTCGAGGGCCGGACGCTGCGCGAGCTCGTGACGGACGGCCCGCTGGACGTCGCGACGACCGCGGACGTCGGGCACCAGCTCGCGCAGGGCCTCGCGCACGCGCACCGCGCGGGGGTCGTGCACCGGGACGTGAAGCCGTCGAACGTGCTCGTCGCGGACGCGGCGCCGACGTCGGGCCGGCGCGACGCACCCACGGTCCCGGTGGTGCTCGCCGACTTCGGGATCGCGGCGTCCGACGCGGGCGGGTCGCCGGACGCGACGGACGACCGTGCGACCGCGAGCTACCAGAGCCCCGAGCAGGCGCTCGGCGACCCCGTGGGGCCTGCGAGCGACGTGTACTCCCTCGGCCTCGTGCTGCTCGAGTGCCTCACGGCACGGCGCGCCTACCCGGGCGACCCGCTCACGGCCTCGCTCGCACGGCTGCTGCACGGGCCGCGGATCACGGACGACCTGGACCGCGACATGGCCGCGCTGCTGCGCGCGATGACGCGCACCGACCCCGCGCAGCGGCCGTCGACGGCCGCGGTCGCGGCGGAGCTGCGGGGCGTGCGCCGGCTGCGGGAGCACGCGGTCCGCGCGTCCTGACGGACGCCGAGCACGAGGACGCCGAGCACGACGGCCGAGCACGGACGCCGAGCCCGAGCGCGCCCGCCGGGTGCCGACCCTCAGACCGGGTGGCTGATCGCCTCGGGGAGGTCGACGGCGAGGGCCGCGAGCTCGTCGGCGACCTCGTCGGCCCACGCGGCCACGGCCGTCATGTCGCGGTGGTCGCCCTCGCGGGCACGCCCGCCGGCGATGATCGCGCGCTCGGTGAACGACAGCACCGAACGGTCCAGGCGGCCACGGAAGTGCCGGTGCCCGCGGGCGCCGACACGGTCGCGCAGCGCGGCCACCTCGAGCGGCGAGTTCGCCGAGTTCGCGGGCTGGGTCGCCAGGCCCGACGAGAACAGCCACACCGGACGCTCCCGCAGGCCGTCGGCGCACCGCGCCGCCAGGTCCCGCGCGACGGGCAGCCAGTGGGCCGTGTAGACGGCCGACCCGAGCACGACGGCGTCGTACCCCGTCACCGTGTCGACGTCCTCGGGTGCGCACTGGTCGACCGCGTGCCCCCGGGCACGCAGCCGGTCGGCGATCACCTCGCCGATCTCCCACGTGCCGTGGTGACGTGACGCCACTGCCAGCAGGATGCGCATCGTCCCCTCCTTCGCCGCTCGGTTGCGGACCGGGGTCCCCTGCCGACCGGTCCGTCCACCATGCTTCCTGGCGCGAGCGGCCACGGCGTGGGCCGGAGGTCCCCACACGCCCGCGCAGGTCAGAGGTCGGGCGCGGCGTCCGGCGTCGTCGCACCGGGGTCGGGCAGGCTCTGCTGGGCGACGCGGAGCTTGGTGCACAGCCGCTCGAGCGTCGCGAGCTCGTCCGGGTCGAGCGCGCCGCCGACGAGCGCCGCGATCGAGCGCACGTGCCGGCGCCCGACCTCGCGCTGGCGGTGCGCGCCCGTCTCGGTGAGGTGCACGGCGGTCCCGCGGCGGTCGCCCTCGACCGGGCCGCGCCGCACGAGGCCGTCGGCCTCGAGCCGGTCGACGAGCCGCGAGAGGCTCGGCTGGGTCAGCAGGCTGGACGCCGCGAGCTCGCGCAGGCGCAGCGCGCGGCCCGGCGCCCGCGACAGCGTGAACAGCACGTCGTACTCGCGCATCGACAGGTCGCCCCAGACGTCGTCGCGCGCGAACCGCCGCACGAGCGTCACCTGAGCGCGGAACAGCGCCTCCCACGCCTCGGCGGACGCGCGGACGTCGGGCCCGGCGTCCGCGCCGGGGGCGGGCGTGCCGTCGCGACGCTCGTCGTGCACCGTCCACCCCCTCGTCCCGACCGCGCGACGTCGCCGGCGCCCGCGGCACGGGGCGCTCCTCGCCGCGCGAGGAATCATGTCACCCCGGCCGTGCGCGCGGCGCGCGTGCCGGGCGGGGTGCCCGTCTACGCTGGGACGATGAGCGCGACGGGGACCACCTACCTGCTGGTGGACGGCGAGAACATCGACGCGACCCTGGGGTCGTCGATCCTCGGCGGGCGCCCGACGCCCGAGCAGCGCCCGCGCTGGGAGCGCGTGCTGACGTTCGCGCAGCAGACGTGGGACCAGCCGGTCAAGGCGCTGTTCTTCCTCAACGCGTCGAACGGCTCGTTGCCGATGTCGTTCGTGCAGGCGCTCACGGCGATCGGCTTCGTGCCGATCCCCCTGTCGGGCGAGTCGTACGAGAAGGTCGTCGACATCGGCATCAAGCGCACGCTCGAGGCGATCGCGCTGCGCGAGGGCGACGTGCTGCTCGCGAGCCACGACGGCGACTTCGCGCCCGAGGTCACGCACCTGGTCGACGCGGGGCGGCAGGTCGGCCTGCTCGCGTTCCGCGAGTTCACGAGCCAGGCCCTCGCGGGACTGACGGCACGCGGCCTGCAGACGTTCGACCTCGAGACCGACGTGCAGGCGTTCAACGTGCAGCTGCCGCGCCTGCGGATCATCCCGCTCGACGAGTTCGACCCGCTGCGCTACCTGTGACGCCCCGGGCCCGGCCGCGACGCCGGGCCCGCGCGGTGGTCAGCTCGTCGCCCCCGTGGCGAAGCCCTGGTCGAGGGCGGCGTCGATCGTCGCGCGGACGTGGTCGGCGTGGGCGTTGTCGGGCGCGAGGAGCTCGATGCCGTGCGCGGTGCCGGGCACCTCGGTGACGACGGACGACGCGTCCTGCCGGGCGACGAGCGCGCTGTCGGCCGCGGCCACCTGCGGGTCGTCGGTCGACGAGAACACCTGCAGCGGACCCGCGAACCGGTTCGACGCGGCTCGCGCGTCGACGCCGCCGTTCTCGGACGGCGGGCTCAGCGCGACCACGGCGACCGCGTCGAGGTCGTCGGCCAGGCCGGCCGCGAGCGTGCCGCCGGCCGAGGCACCCACGAACGCCACGTCCGGGGCGCCGGTGGTGCGCAGGACCTCGAGCGCCGCACGGAAGCCGATCTCACCCGCCTTGCCCCAGTCGAACGTCGCGACCAGGTAGCCCTCGCCGGCCAGCCGCACGAGCTCGGGGGCCCACTGGCACACGTCGCCGCGCACCTGCGGCGCGAGCAGCACGCCGCGCGGGCCCGAGCCCGCCCAGGCGACGCGGCTCGCGGCCATGCCCGTGCCGACCTCGGCGTACGCGACGCCGTCCGGCAGGCACTCCGGCGGCTGCATGGCCGTCATCTCGACGGGCGGGCTCGCCAGCACGGTCGGCGTCGTGACGTCGCCCGGCGCGGGCGTGGTGCCCGCCGAGCAGGCGGTCAGCAGACCGAGCGCGAGCGCGACGGCGCCCGCGAGCGCGGGGGCGCCCGCGAGCGCGGGGGCGCGACGTGCGGCCGACGGGCGGGTGGACCGGGGGGTGGGGTGGAGGCGCACAGGGGATTCCTAGGGGTCCGTCGCGCGCACCACAAGGGTTCTCCGCTGCTGAAGCGTTTCGCACGGCGCGTCGCCGGGCCGCGAGCACCCGTCCGGGTGCGCCCGCCCCGCACCGGCGCGCGCCAGCGGCACGCGCTAGCGTGAGCGCATGCCGACGCTGTTCACGCGCATCATCGACGGCGAGCTCCCCGGACGACTCGTCTGGAGCGACGACCGCGCGGTCGTCCTGCTCACCATCGCCCCCATCACCGACGGCCACGCGCTGGTCGTGCCCCGCGCCGAGATCGAGCAGCTCACCGACGCACCCGACGACCTGCTCGCGCACCTCACGACCGTGGCCAAGGCCGTCGGCCGCGCGCAGCAGGCGGCGTGGGGGGCGCCGCGCGCCGCCCTGCTCGTCGCGGGCTTCGAGATCCCCCACCTGCACCTGCACGTGCTGCCCGCGTGGGACGAGTCGAGCCTCACGTTCGCGAACGCCCGCCAGGACGTCCCCGCGGCGGAGCTCGACGCGGCTGCGCTACGCCTGCGCGACGCGCTGCGCGCGGCCGGGCACGGCGCGCACGTCCCCGCCGACCCCGAGGCCACGGCCCCGTGACGGCCACCCGACCCGCCGCACGACCCGCACCCGCCCCGCGGC
>JAEYNO010000358.1 GCA_023412515.1 Actinomycetes bacterium | reverse complement strand
AGGTGGGACCCCGCGCCGGCGTCGACGTGGCGGGTCGCCCGCGTCGACGCCACGGGCCCGGCACGTACCCTGGTGCGCCGTGACGACCCAGCGCCCCGCACCCCCAGCCGCGTACCCCGTCGCTCCCCGGACCGACCTCGTCGAGGACCTGCACGGGCACCGCGTCGCGGACCCGTTCCGCACGCTCGAGGACCCCGACGACGCGCGCACGCAGGCTTGGTCGCGCGCGCAGGACGCGCTGTGGGAGGCGTACCGCGCGCGGACCGAGGACGCGGCGACGGGGACGCCCTTCGCGGCCGGTGCGCTCACGGCGCGGCTGCGCACGCTGCTCGGCGCGGGGTTCGTCGGCGCACCGGCGTGGCGCGGCGACCGCCGGTTCTTCTCGCGGCGCGCCGGCGAGCAGGAGCACGCGGTCGTCGTGGTCGCCGAGCCCGGCCCGGGCGGCACGACGACCGAGCGCGTGCTCGTCGACCCGCTCGCGCTCGACGCGACCGGCACGACGACGCTCGACGCGTGGCAGCCGTCGAAGGAGGGCCACCTGCTGGCGTACCAGGTGTCGCACGGCGGGACCGAGGAGAGCGTCCTGCACGTGCTGGACGTCGCGACCGGCGAGCTCGTCGACGGGCCCGTCGACCGCGCGCGCTACTCGCCCGTCGCGTGGCTTCCCGGCGGCGACGCCTTCTACTACGTGCGCCGCGTGGCGCCCGACCTCGTGCCGGCCGACGAGCGGCAGTACCACCGCCGCGTCTGGCTGCACCGCGTGGGCACGCCCCCCGAGCAGGACGTCGAGGTGTTCGGCGCGGGCCTGGACATGACGAACTACTACGGCGTGCAGGTCAGCCTCGACGGTCGCTGGCTCGTGGTGTCGGCGTCGGCGGGCACGGCGCCGCGCACGGACGTGTGGATCGCCGACCTCACGGCCCCCGGCGCGCACGCGGCACCGAGGTTCGCCGAGGTCGCGGTCGGGCTGGACGCCGAGGTCGGCGCGTGGGTCGCCCGCGACGGCCGGCTCTACGTGCACACCGACCTCGACGCGCCGCGCGGCCGGCTCGCGGTCGCCGACCCGACGGCGCCCGGGGTCGCGCACTGGCGCACGCTGCTGCCGCAGGACCACGTCGCGGTGCTCGAGGGCGTCGCGTTCGTCGACGACGGCGACCCCGCACGGCCGACGGGCCTGCTCGCGTCGTGGCGCCGGCACACGGTCAGCGAGGTCACGGTGCACGACCCCGCGACGGGTGCCCGCACGGGCGAGGTCCCGCTGCCCGGGCTGGGTTCCGTGCCGGGACTCGTCACGCGCCCCGAGGGCGGGTCCGACGTGTGGTTCTCGTACACCGACCACGTGACGGTCCCCCGCGTCCACCGGTACGACGCGCGGACGGGCGTCGTCGACGTGTGGGCGGAGCCGCCCGGCGAGGTGCCCGACGTGCCGGCCGTGCGCACGCAGCAGGTCGAGGTCACGAGCGCCGACGGCACGACCGTACGGGCGTTCGTCCTGGCGCGCGCCGACCGGCTCGACGCGGACGGGCGTCCCCTGGCGCCCGCGCCGACGATCCTCTACGGCTACGGCGGCTTCCAGATCAGCCTCGACCCGGCGTACTCGGCGACCACGCTCGCGTGGGTCGAGGCGGGTGGCGTGTACGTCGTGGCGCACCTGCGCGGCGGCGGCGAGGAGGGCGAGGAGTGGCACCGCGCCGGCATGCGGGGCGCCAAGCAGAACGTCTTCGACGACTTCCACGCGGTCGCCGAGCACCTCGTGGCCGACGGCTGGACCACCACCGACGCGCTCGCCTGCTGGGGCGGGTCGAACGGCGGCCTGCTGGTCGGCGCGGCGGTCACGCAGCGTCCCGACCTGTGGGCGGCGGCCGTGTGCTCGGCGCCGCTGCTCGACATGGTGCGCTACCAGCGGTTCGGGCTGGGCGTGACCTGGACCGAGGAGTACGGCGACGCCGACGACCCGGTCGAGCTCGGCTGGCTGCTGGGCTACTCGCCGTACCACCGCGTGGTCGACGGCACCGCCTACCCCGCGGTGCTGCTCACGGTCTTCGAGGGCGACACCCGGGTCGACCCGCTGCACGCGCGCAAGCTCGCGGCGGCCCTGCAGGCCGCGACGTCGTCCGACCCGCTCGAGCGGCCGGTGCTGCTGCGGCGCGAGGTCGGCGTCGGGCACGGCGCCCGGGCGCTGTCCCGCACGGTCGTGCTGTCGGCCGAGCAGCTGCAGTTCGTCGCCGACCGCACGGGGCTCCTCGCGACCCTGCGCGGGGGTGCCGCGTGATCGCCGGGCCGGTCCCGGCGACCGCGACGCCGAGCGACGACCCCACCGTGCCGTCCTTCACGCCCGACGGCCTGACGGTGCCCGAGTGGGCCGCGCAGTGGGGCGACTGGTTCGTGGGCGTCCCCCTGCGGATCGTGCTGATCCTCGTGATCAGCGCGCTCGTGCTCCTCGCGCTGCGGCGCGCGATCTCGACGGTCACGCGCCACGTGGCCGAGGGCGAGCCCGCGATGGAGCGGGGCGTGCTGCGGCCGCTCGGCCGCTCCGAGGTCGGGTCGGTGCTGCTCAAGGCGAACCCGCTCGCCTCGGCGCGCCGCGCGCAGCGCGCCCGCACGATCGGCTCGGTGCTGCGCTCGACCGCGTCGATCGTCGTCGGCTCGATCGCCGCGGTCCTCGTGCTCGACGCTCTGGGCATCAACCTGGCCCCGTTCATCGCGTCGGCCGGGATCGTCGGCGTGGCCGTCGGCTTCGGCGCGCAGAGCCTCGTGAAGGACTTCCTGTCCGGGCTGTTCATGCTGCTCGAGGACCAGTACGGCGTGGGCGACGTCGTCGACGTGGGGCCCGCGACGGGCACGGTCGAGGCGGTCGGGCTCCGGGTCACCAAGCTCCGCGACGGCGACGGCACGCTCTGGTACGTGCCGAACGGCTCGATGGTGCGCGTCGGCAACAAGACCCAGGGCTGGGCCACGGCGGTCGTCGAAGTCGACGTCGACTACTTCGTCGACGTCGAGGAGGCCCGCACGCTGCTCGAGGAGGCGGCCGCGACGGTCGCCGCCGACCCCGTCGTGGGTGCGTACCTGCAGGGTGCGCCGAGCGTCACCGGCGCCGAGAAGCTCGCCGCCGACGCCGTGGGGCTGCGGCTGTCGGTCCGCACGGCGCCCGCGATGCAGTGGGAGGTGGCCCGGCACCTGCGGGTCGAGGTGCGCCGCGTCCTGGAGCGAGAGGGGGTCCCCCTCGCGGGTCAGCGGGACGCGCTCGACGCGCACCGCCAGCGCCTCGCGGGGGTGTCCTCCGACGGCGCCGCGACGACGCCCGACGACGCCACCGCCCCCGGCCGCGCGAGCGAGGTGCCCACCGAGGACGACACGACGGATCCCGCCGCGGGCAGACGCGACCCGCGTGACACACCGGTCCACGAGGTCGTCGAGCCACCCGAGCCGCCGGGGCCGCCGGGGCCGACCCGCGCATGAGCGCGCGCCGCGGTGGCGAGGGTCAGCCCGCGGACCACTCCAGCAGCGGCTCGCCGGCCGCGACGTGCTCGCCGTCCGCGACGAGCACCGTCACGTCCGCGGCGTCGCCCTGCAGCGCCACCACGGGGCAGACGGTGGCCAGACCTGCCGCCGCGACGTCGACCGGCGACCACGTGAGCACGCGCTCCCCCGCGCGCACGCGCTGACCGCGCTCGACGTGCAGGTCGAAGCCCGACCCCCGCAGGCTCACGGTGTCGATGCCGACGTGCACGAGCACGCCGCGCCCGTCGTCCAGCTCGAGCGCGAACGCGTGCGGGTGCAGCGCACCCACGACGCCGTCGCACGGCGCGAGGACGTCCTGACGCCCCGTCCGGTCGGGCTCGACCGCGACGCCGGGGCCGACGATCTCCTGCGCGAACACCGGGTCGGGCACCGCGGCCAGCGGCCGGACCACGCCGGGCACCGGGCTCGTGAGCCGGAGCGCCGTCACGCGCGGGCGCCGGTCAGCGCAGGTGGTCGAGCTCGGCGGCCAGGTTGTCGGCCTCGGGGCCGACGATGACCTGGACGATCCGGCCCGACCGCACGACGCCGAACGCGCCGCTCGCCTTGAGCGCGGACTCGTCGACGAGCTGCGCGTCACCGACCTCGACACGCAGGCGCGTGATGCAGGGCTCGAGGTCCACCACGTTGGCCTCGCCGCCGAGTGCGGCCAGGATCTGCTCTGCCTTGCTCAATGGCTCTCCCCGGGATCGTCGTCGCCGCGTGGCGCAGGAGCGGCGCGGGAGAACGGCCTCCCGTGCGCCCACGGGCACCTGCGTGTCGCGTGCGGTGCGCCAAGGCTACCTCCGTCGGCGCGCGACCCGCCCGTGGCGTCCACGCCGCAGCCGGCGCGCGGGGGCAGGTGGCCGTTTGGACCGGCGCCGGTCGGCGGGCCAGACTGCGAGAGCACGGCGACGACGGCGGGCCCGCACCCGCCTCCCCCGCGCCGCCGGCACGCACCGAGGAGGTCCGGGTGGTCAGCACGCAGGTCGTGACGGGTATCGGCGTGAGCCCGGGGCGCGCGGTCGGCCCGGTGGTGCACCTGCCCGACGCGGTCGCGGAGCCGCCTGCGGGGCGCCGTCTGCCGCCCGGTGCCGACACCGAGGGCGCCGCCGACGAGGTCGCGCGGGCGGCGGCCGGGG
>JAEYNO010000344.1 GCA_023412515.1 Actinomycetes bacterium | reverse complement strand
GCCCGGCCGCGTCCGGCTCGACCGCCGCGCGGCCGGTGAGGACGCCGCGCAGGAACCAGCGCGGTCCGTCGGTGCCGAGGAAGCGCGCCGGACGGTGCCCCGTGCGCCCCTCGGGCGTGCGCACGGGCAGCCGCGCGAGCAGCTCGCGGCCGTACGGGCCCGGCAGGTCGTCGACGGTGCCGCCCTGCTGGGTGATCGAGGCGGCGATCTCCTCGCGGATCTCGTCCCAGATGCCCTCGGTCCGGGGCGCGGCGAAGGCCTGCAGCTGCAGCGACGACCCGTCGAGGAGCACGGCGACCGCGGACACCACGTTGGTCGCCTTGTCGACCTCGAGGCGCACCTCCATGCCGTCGACCTGCGGCAGCCGGATCGCGCCGAGGTCGACGCGCGGCACGTCGGGGTGCGTCGCGTCGACGTCCCACGGCCCCCGGGCGTCGCCGAGCTCGGGGGCGGCCTCGACGTCGTCGACGTCGCCGACGGCGTCGTCCTGCGCGACGTCGGCGGCGGCGTCGCGCGCGGCGTCCTCCTTGGGGCCACGACGGAACAGACCCACGTTCGCTTCCTCCGACCGGCGCCGAGCGCCCTCGTCCTGCAGTCCTCTGACGTCACAACGACCGTGACGTCGACAGTAGTTCCGATCCCGGCGCCGGGGCCGGTCCCGCGTCAGGTGCCGGCGCCCGCGCCGGCCCCTGCGCCGGCTCCCGCGCCGGCCCAGCCGCCGCTCGAGCCGAACCCGCCCGCGCCGCGCACGGACCCGGGCAGCTGCGCGACCTCCACGAACCGCGCGTGCTCGACGCGCTGCACGACGAGCTGCGCGATGCGGTCCCCGCGGCGCAGCTCGAGCGGCTGCTCGCAGTCGGTGTTGAGCAGCGTCACGGCGATCTCGCCGCGGTACCCCGCGTCCACCGTGCCGGGCGCGTTGACCACCGTGAGGCCGTGGCGCGCGGCCAGGCCCGAGCGCGGGTGCACGAACGCGGCGTACCCCTCGGGCAGCGCGATCGCGACACCGGTGGGGACCGTCGTGCGCTCGCCCGGGCCGAGCACGACGTCGACGCGCGCCACCAGGTCGGCGCCCGCGTCACCGGGGTGCGCGTACGCGGGGGCGGGCAGGTCGGCGTCGAGGCGCTGCAGCAGCACCTGGACGTCCTCGGTGCGGTGGGTCGTGCGGTGGGTCCCGGTCACGGGGGCCGACCCTACCGCGCCCGCGGCGCCACGACGCGCGCCCGCCGGGGTGCGTCCGCCACCCGGGACGGTGCCCGGGACCCGGTGGCGGTGAGATCCTGGGCGCATGACCCCGACGCCCGACCCGGTCACGCCCGTCTCCCCCGAGTCCCCGTCGTCGCGCGCCGCCGCCGCGGGCGCGGCGTTCCGCGAGCGGCTGTGGCCCGGCGCCGTCGGCTGGGGCGGTGTCGTCGCGTTCGCGGGCGTGCTCGGGGTGGCGTTCGTGCCCGTCGACGCACGGCTCGCCCTCGTCGTCGGCGTCGCGGCGCTGCTCGCCGGCCTGGCGGGGGCGGTGCTGACGACGCCGCGCGTCGAGGTGGTCGACGGCGTGCTGCGCGCGGGGAACGCGCGGATCCCCGTCGCGCTGCTGCGCGCGCCACGCGTCCTGGACCGCGCGGGGCTGCGCACCGAGCTGGGCCCGGCGCTCGACGCGCGCGCGTTCGCGTGCCTGCGGTCGTGGATCGGCGGCGGCGTGCGCGTCGAGGTCGACGACCCGCAGGACCCGACGCCCTACTGGATCGTCTCGACGCGACGTCCGGACGCGCTCGTCGCGTCGCTCGAGGCCGCGGGCGCGACGGCCCGCTGACACGACGACGGCCGGCCACCCCCGAGGGGTGACCGGCCGGTCGAGGCGTCGTGGGCGACGTCAGGCCGCGCACTCCGAGCACACGGGCTGGCCGTTGCGCTCGTACGCGAGCTGGCTGCGGTGGTGCACCAGGAAGCACGACGAGCACGTGAACTCGTCGGCCTGTCGGGGCAGGACGCGGACGGACAGCTCCTCGCCGGACAGATCCGCGCCGGGGAGCTCGAACCCCTCGGCGGCCTCCGTCTCGTCCTCGTCCACCACGCCCGAGTTCTTGTCGGAGCGCCGGGCCTGGAGCTCCTGGAGCGAGTCCTCGCTCAGGTCCTCCTCGGTCTTGCGCGGGGCGTCGTAGTCGGTTGCCATGTGTGAGCGTCACACTCCGTCTTCTGCAGCAGTGGGTCGTGGTACGCGGGATCAATGCACCACGGCAGTGTTTTGTTCCCCCCGCGCGGACGGATTGTGCCCCACCGCGGGCACGGATGCGAACACGGACGCGCGCCCAGGTGGTCAGACCCGGCGAACCACCACCCACCGGGCGGCGTCCTCGCAGGCCAGGTCGCCTCGGCACGGGCCGGACGAGGCGGATCTCACCCCCGCGGGGCGACCCGCGGCGCGCGCGTCGGAGCGCCGCTCACGGACCGGTGTCGGCGTCGAGGTCCGCGAGCAGCGCCGCGAGCTCGGCGACGCGGACCGCGTCCCCGGCGACCGTCATCGCCGACCCCGCGGGCACGCCCCGCAGACCCTGCACGACGCCGCCGGCCTCCTGCACGACGAGCGACGCGGCAGCGAGGTCCCAGGGCTGCAGGCCACGCTCGTAGTAGAGGTCGAGGCGCCCGGTCGCGACCTGGCAGAGGTCGATCGCCGCGGCGCCGATCCGCCGCACGTCCCGCACCTGCGGCAGCAGCGCGGCCAGGACGCGCGCCTGGTCGCGCCGCCGGTCCGCGACGTACCCGAACCCGGTGCCGACGAGGCAGCGGTCCAGCGCGGGTGCGGGCGTCAGCGCGAGCGGGCGGCCGTCGAGGCGGGCGCCGTGGCCGCGCGCGGCGGTCCACGTCTCGCCCGTCGCGGGGGCGTGCACGCAGCCCGCCAGCACCGTCCAGGTGGCCGGGTCGGGGTCGCCCGCCACGGCCGCGACGCTCACGGCGTACGCGGGCAGCCCGTACAGGTAGTTGACGGTGCCGTCGATGGGGTCGACGACCCACGTGACCCCCGACGTGCCGGCGGTGCTGCCGCCCTCCTCGCCGAGCACGGCGTCGTCGGGACGCAGGCGCGCGAGCGTGCGGCGCACGAGGTCCTCGCTCGCGAGGTCCATCGCGGTGACGACGTCGACGGCGCTGGACTTGGTGGCGGCGACGCCCACGGTCTCGGGGCGACCGTCGTGCACGAGGCGGCCGGCGGCACGCGCGACCTCCTCGGCGACGGCGACGAGCTCGGTGACGGACGGTGCGGCGGGGACGGTCACGCGACCATCCTGCCGCAGCCGCGCGCGGGACCCGCGGCGCTCCCCCGCTACCGACCGCCGCTGGGCGACCGCCACGGGCCGGGCGCGTTGAGGTGGAACCTCAGCGCGAGCACCCGCAACGTGAACACCCCGACGGCGACGGCCGAGAGGCCGACCGCCCCCGCCAGACCCAGGTGCCACAGCCCGACCGTCGCGGCCGAGCCGAGCAGCGCGGGCACCGCGTAGAGCTGCCGGTGGTGCAGCACGACCGGCACCTCGCCGGTCAGCAGGTCGCGCAGGATCCCGCCCCCGACACCCGTGAGGACACCCACGACGATCGCGGCGAGCGCGGTCGTGCCGTGCTCCAGCCCCTTGACCGTGCCGACCACCGCGAACAGCGCGAGCGCGCCCGCGTCCATCACGACGATGACGCGACGTGCGCGTTCGAGGCGCGGGTGGCCGAAGTACATGACGAGCCCGCCCGCGAGCGCCGCACCCATGAGCCGCACGTCGCTGATGCCGACGGGCGGCACCGCGCCGATGAGCAGGTCGCGCAGCACTCCGCCGCCCAGGCCCGTCGCCCACGCCAGCACCAGGAGACCGAACAGGTCGAACTGCTTGCGCACGGCGGCGAGCGCGCCGGACATGGCCGCGACGAAGACGCCGAGGACCTCCAGGACCGGTTCGACCGGCAGCTCGGGCAGCACGGCGCCATCCTCCCGCACGTGACGACGACCTCACGGCGCACCGGGCCGGGGTGCACGCGTTCCGGGCGGATCGGTGGCAGGCTCCTGCGTGGACAGCGGGAGGTCGTATGGGTGAGCTGGAGCTGGTCGGACTCCACGAGGACGGGGAGCACCTCGTCCTGGTCGCGGCCGACGGGCAGCGTTTCCGCGTGCGCATCGACGACCCGCTGCGCGCGGCGGTGCGCCGCGACCGGCCGCAGCTCGAGCAGCTGCGCGCCGAGCAGGCGGGGTCGCTGAGCCCGCGCGAGATCCAGTCGCGCATCCGGGCCGGGGCCACCGCGCAGGAGGTCGCCGACGCGGCGGGCGTGCCCGTCGAGGCCGTGCGGCGCTACGAGGGGCCCGTGCTCGCGGAGCGCGAGTACGTCGCCGAGCAGGCCCGCGCGACGCGCGTCGGCCGCGACTCGGGTGCGCCGCTGCTGGGCGAGCTCGTGACGGACCGGCTCGCGGCGCGCGGCGTCGACGTCGCGTCGCTGTCGTGGGACGCCGCGCGCGAGGGCACGGGGCCGTGGACCGTCGTCGCGCGGTTCGTCGTGTCCGAGGAGCCGCGCGAGGCCCGCTGGTCCTACGACCCGGTGCGCCGCACCGTCGTGGCCGACGAGGACGAGGCACGCTGGCTGTCGGAGACCGAGATCGACGAGCCCGCGGCGCGGCGCCACCTGGCCGCCGTGCGCGACGTCGTGTTCGACCTCGACACGATGCAGGAGCCGGCCCCGCCCGAGCCGGAGCCGACGCACGTGCTGCTCGACGAGCTGCGGCAGCGCCGCGGCGTCCGGCAGCCGCTCGAGCTCGACGGCGACGACGAGGAGTTCGAGGGCTTCGGCCCGCAGCACGCGTTCGACTTCTCCGCGGGCGGCCCCGGGCTCGGGGACGAGCAGCCGACGGCGCACGAGCTCGACGTGCCCGGTGCGCACCCCGTCGACGCCGACCCGGCGCGCGAGGCCGTCGTGCTCACGCCGCCCCGCGGTGAGCGCGCGCCGGCCGCACCGACCGCACCGGTGCCCGCGCTCGTGCCGGACGAGCCGGTCGCGTCGGACGACGCACCCGCGCCGGAGCCCGAGCGTCCGGCCACGCCCGAGCGACGGTCGCGGCGCACGCGCGCCAAGGTGCCGAGCTGGGACGAGATCGTGTTCGGGGCCAAGCCCGAGTGACGACGCGCGTCCGCCGCGCCTCGGTGCCGCGCGGGTGACGCGCGGACGCCCGCCTCAGCCGGCGTCGTCGTCCTCGAACAGCGTCTGCCCCGTCGGCACCGTCGCGCGCGCGACGCGCGCCGTCATGCGCCGCACGTGGTGGCGGCGGCACAGCACCTCGTAGGCGACCTCGCCGGCACCGGCCGCGACGTCGCCGACGACGACCTGGTCGCCCTCGACGACCATGAGGCCGTCGACGGTGCGGGCGTTGTGCGTCGCGCGCGCCCCGCACCAGCACAGCGCACGCACCTGCAGCACCTCGACCCGGTCGGCGAGCTCGACGAGCCGGGCCGAGCCCGGGAAGAGCCGGGCGCGGAAGTCGGTCGTGATGCCGAACGCGTACGCGTCGACCGCGAGCTCGTCGACCACGCGCGCCAGCTGCTCGACCTGCGCCGCCGTGTAGAACTGCGCCTCGTCGGCGACGAGGTAGTCGACCGCGCGGCCGCGCGTGCGTCGCGTGACGACCTCGGCCCAGAAGTCGGTGGTGTCGTCGACCTCGTGCGCGTCGCGCTGCAGGCCCAGGCGCGAGGAGATGACCGCCTTGCCCGCACGGTCCTGCCGCGTGAACAGCACGCCGTCGCGTCCGCGCGCGGCGTGGTTGTGGTGCATCTGCAGCGCGAGCGTCGACTTGCCGCAGTCCATCGTGCCGGAGAAGAACACCAGCTCGGCCATCAGCGTCTCCTCGGGGTCACCGGTGCACCAGCAGCGGCACGAGCATCTCGCGCGCGGTCATCGACCCGTGGACGCCGGGCAGCGCGATCGACGCGGGGGTCTGCGTGCGCGAGTCCACGACCGTCGCCGCCCCGGTCGTCGCGACGACCACGTCACCGACGACCGGCAGCACGCGGGGCTCCACGGGCCCGAACCACCCGGCCGCGACGGCCTCGTCGCGCGTGCGGACCACGGCGTCGTCGCCGAGCACGTCGCGCCAGCGCGCGGCCACGTCGCCGGGGTCGGTGCCGGGCGTGACGTGCAGGTGCAGCGCGCGCGGCTCGCCGCTCGTGGTGGCGACGCCCGCGCCGAGCACGGCGTCGGTCGCGACGTCCCGGCGCCGCGCCGGGTCGACGTCGACCATGCCGTGGTCGGCCGTGACGACGAGCAGCGTGTCGCGCGGCAGCGAGCGGGCCAGTCGCGCGAGCTCGCCGTCGAGCTCGGTGAGCGCCTCGCCCCACTGCCAGGACCCCCAGCCGTGGTGGTGGCCGGTCTTGTCGACGTCGTGCCAGTACAGGTAGGCCAGCCCGGGCTCGCGCAGCGCGCGCAGCACGCCGTCGACGCGCTGCGTGAGGGACTCGGCGGGCGCGTACGTCGCGCCGCGCAGCGCGGCACCCGTGAGGCCGGACCCCTGGAAGCGCGCGGGCCCGACGCTCGTGACCGCGACGCCGGCGGCGGCGAGGCGCTCCGGGACGGTCGGGTGCGGCTGCCACTGCGCGGCGGGCGGCATGTCGGTCCAGGACACGAGGTTCCCGAGCCGACCGGTCGCGGGGACGCGGACGGTGTAGCCCAGCATCGCGGTCGTGCCCGGGCCGCGCCCCGTGCCGAACGCCGCGACCGCCGTGGCGGTCGTCGACGGGAACGTCGTGACCAGCGGCGCGGAGCCCGCGAGCAGCGAGCGCAGGAACGGCGCGTGGCCGCCCCGCTCGGCGAGGTTGAGGTGCCCGAGCCCGTCGACCAGCACGACGCACACGCGCGGGGCGTCGGGCAACCCGAGCAGCGCGCGCGCCGCTGCGCCACCGGGTACGTCGACGCCCAGCGCGTCGCCGAGCGCGGGCAGCACGTGCGTGAT
>JAEYNO010000332.1 GCA_023412515.1 Actinomycetes bacterium | reverse complement strand
GTGCGCGGTCGGTGCGCCCGCGCAGCAGCAGCACCACGGCCGCGACGAGGAACAGCGCGGCCTGGCTCAGCACCATGCGCGCCGAGAAGGCGCCGTGCACGCGCGTGATCGCGCTGGCCTCCTCCTGGATGTCGAGCACGCGCGCGACCCGGGCGCCGCCGGTCGCCGGACCGGGCGTCGGGACGATCTGCGCACCGGGGATCGTGGGCACGCCCGGCAGGCCCAGCAGCGACAGGAGGGTCGGTGTGACGTCGACGGTCTGCACGAGCCCCTGCTGCCGGGTGGACCCCGACGTGAGCAGGCTCGCGCCGTAGGCGTCGCCGCCCGGGCGGGGGCCCGTCGCGGCCGCGAGCTGCAGCGCGACGCGCCCCGAGTCGGCCAGCGACACCACGAGCACGGTCGCGTCCGTGCCGCGCAGGCCGTCGAGCACCGCGTCGACGTGCGCGTCGATCGTCACGGCCTGCTGCGCGCGCGTCGGCTCGACGATCGACTCCGACCCGGGCAGCTCCTGCGTGCCGCCGAGGCCCAGCCCGGGGTCCTCCTCCTCGCCCGGCGCGACGGTCGGGGCGGGCGTGCTGGGGCGGGCGGCGGTCGCCCAGCCCGGGTCCCGGACGACGCCCGCGTCGACGACGATCAGCTGCGAGGTCGTGGCGGCCTCGCGCACCGCGCGCTGCAGGTCGCGCTGCTGCGCGGGCATGCGCAGGTGCGTGCCGACCGGGACCCCGTCGGCGTCGGCGAGCGCGATCGCGGCGCCCGGGCCGATGCCGGTGGCCGTGGTGCCGGACCGCTTGAGCTCGCCGCCGAGCAGGCCGGGGCGCGCGCGGTAGGACTCGGCGGCGGCCGCCGCGCGGTAGTCCTCCCAGCCGGGGACCTGCCCGGACTCGCCGGGGTCGCGCAGCGTGCGGCACGTGCCGTCCTCGGCGGGCAGGTCGGCCGCGCGGTTGCCGGCCGAGACGGCGAGCCAGCCGTCGGCCGGGCACGCGCGGGAGCGCACGGAGCGGGTCGTGACGTCGCCGACGGAGCCCGCGCGGGACAGGCCCCACAGCGCGGGCGTCGTGAGCGAGCCGATGTCGTCCCAGCGCAGCCCGGCGACGCCGACGAGCACGACCGGCCCCGGTGCGGCGTCCGGCTCGGCGGCGTGCGCGGGCGCCGCGAGGAGGACGGCGAGGCCGGTGACGAGGGCAGCGGTCAGCGCGCGGAGGATCCGGGGCACCGTCCCAGCGTACGTGCGGGCACTAGGCTCGGCGGCGCCGGGGGTGCGGCCGCGCACGGGGCGGACGCGAAGCCCTCGCGGCGCGCGCACAGGTCCGCCGCACGCGGGCCACGGCGGGACGACGTGCGGAGGAGTGGGGATGACGGCGCTGCGCTACGCGTACCTCGGGCCGGCGGGGACGTTCACGGAGGAGGCGCTGCGGCAGGTCGCGTCCCCCGACGACGCGGTCTACCTGCCGCAGACGGACGTCGGCTCGGCGCTCGCGGCCGTGCGCTCGGGCGACGCCGACCGCGCCGTGGTCGCGATCGAGTCGACCGCCGAGGGCGGCGTGACCGCGACCCTCGACTCGCTCGCGACGGGTGAGCCGCTCGTGCTGCTGCGCGAGGTGCTGGTGCCGGTGCAGTTCACGCTCGTCGCCGCGCCGGGCGTCCGGCTGGCCGACGTGCGGCGCGTGTCGGCGCACCCGCACGCGTGGGTGCAGTGCCGGCGGTGGCTCGCGGCGCACGTGCCCGGTGCGGTGCACGTGCCGGCCACGAGCAACACGGCACCGGCGGCGCTGCTGGCCGAGGCGGTCGCGACGGGCGACCCGGACGCGGTGCGCGGCCTGGCGTTCGACGCGGCGCTCGTCCCGCCCGCGGCGGTGGGCACGTACGGGCTCGTGCCGCTCGCCGAGCGGGTGGCGGACAACCCGTCGGCGCTCACGCGGTTCGTGGTCGTGGGCCCGCCGGGCGAGGTGCCCGCGCCGACGGGGGCGGACAAGACGACGCTCGTGGTCCACCTGCCCGACAACGAGGCGGGCGCGCTGCTCGCGATGCTCGAGCAGTTCGCCGCGCGGGGCGTGAACCTCTCGCGCATCGAGTCGCGTCCGATCGGCGACGCGCTGGGCCGGTACTCGTTCTCGATCGACGCCGAGGGGCACGTGACGGACGAGCGCATGGGCGAGGCGCTCATGGGGCTGCACCGGCGCTGCCCCTACGTGCGGTTCCTCGGCTCCTACCCGCGCGCGGACGCGGTCGCGCCACTCGTGCACGTGGGCACCGCCGACGCGGACTTCGTCGAGGCGCGCGGCTGGCTCGCGCGGCTGCGCGCGGGCGACGTGACCTGACCCGCGCGGGCGTGACCTGACGGGCGTCAGCGCGCGACGCGCACGACGAGCGCGCCGGGGTCGACGCGGGCCGTGACCTCGCGCGCGTGGCCCACGATGTCGCCGTCGACCTGCACGTGCTCGCCGCCCGCGACCTCGATGTGCAGCTCGCGCGCGCGGGCGTGGTCGATGCGGCCGATCTTGTTGGGCAGCTCGTTGCGCACGCCGACGCCCTGCAGCACGACCTCGCCGAGCAGCTGCGCCCAGCCGGCGATGCCGCCGCGCGTGTCGATGACGGCGACGTCGAGCACGCCGTCGTCGATCACCGCGTCGGGGAGCAGCGTGATGCCGCCGGGCAGGCGGCCGCAGTTGCCGATGAGCAGGCTGCGCAGCCGGACCTGCTGCGGGGGCCTGCCGTCGAGCGTGACGCGCACGCGCAGGCGGCGCCCGTGCAGGTGCTTGACGCCCGCCACGAAGTAGGCGATCCAGCCCATGCGGGCCTTGAGCTGGTCGTCGGCGTCCGCGACCATCGCGGCGTCGAAACCCAGCCCGGCGATGACGAGGAAGATGTGGTCGCGCGGCTCGTCGGTGTCGGCAGGCTTGTCGTCCGCGGCCTCGGCGATGTCGTCGTCCATCTCGGACTCGTGCCGCAGGACCCGCAGCCAGCCGACGTCGATGCGCTTGTCCCGGCCGTCGACCGCGAGCTGCATCGCGGCGATGGGGTCGTTGAGCGGCACGTCGAGGTTGCGCGCGAGCAGGTTGCCGGTGCCCAGGGGCATGAGGCCCATCGGCACGCCGGTCCCGGCGAGCGCCTCGGCGACCGCGCGCACGGTGCCGTCGCCGCCGACCGCGACGACGAGGTCGGCACCGGCCGCCACCGCTTCGCGCGCCTGCCCGACGCCGGGGTCCTCCACGGTCGTCTCGAACCACAGCGGCTCGGGCAGGTACTGCTCGCTGGCGGCCTTGCGGACGGCCGCACGCAGCGACGTCACGTCGGGCTTCGACGGGTTGGCGACGAACGCGACCAGCTGGCCGCTCCCGGCCCGCCCGGGACCCGCGTCCGCGGGCGCGACCGCCGCCACCTGCGCGCGCAGCCGACGCTGCTGGCGGTAGACCCACAGCCCCAGCCCGACGGCCACGAGCGCCAGCACACCGGCGGCCAGCGCCACCCAATCCACCCATGACATGCCCGGAATCTACGGCCGCGCGGGCCGCCGCGCAGGGCGGGACG